>NZ_JAVTWC010000018.1:0-107814 GCF_032229445.1 Tahibacter sp. | reverse complement strand
ACATCGGAGGTCTTGGAAGCGACTTCCTTGACCATCTGCGCGCCCATGTTCTCGAACTTGTCGGCGAGTTCGATTTCCTTGGCGACGGAGACGCCGTCCTTGGTGATCGTCGGCGCGCCGAAGCTCTTTTCGAGAACGACATTGCGGCCCTTCGGACCCAGCGTGGCCTTCACGGCGTTGGCAAGGATATTGACGCCGCGGACCATACGGGCGCGGGCATCTTCACTGAAACGGATTTCTTTGGCTGCCATGGGATGAGACTCCAGAAAATAGGGGGTGGGAGTGAGGAACTAGAGAGCGCCGGAGGGCTGCGCGTGGCGGAGTGCCTTCGCGCCCGGGCCGTAGCGGTCTCAGCCTTCGATGACGGCCAGAAGATCTTCTTCGCGCATGACCAGCAGCTCTTCGCCGTCGATCTTCACTTCGGTGCCGCTGTACTTGCCGAACAGGACCTTGTCACCGGCCTTGACCGCGATCGGGCGGACCTTGCCGTCTTCGAGGATCTTGCCGCTGCCGGCGGCGATGACTTCACCACGGACGGGCTTTTCGGTGGCGCTGTCGGGAATGACGATGCCGCCGGCGGACTTGGTTTCGGCTTCCAGGCGCTTGATGATCACGCGGTCGTGCAAAGGACGAAGCTTCATGGTTGTTCCCTCAGGGTTTGCAAGAGATTGATTAAAAAAGAATTTCGGCGGGCTGTTAGCACTCGACGCCGGTGAGTGCCAATTCTAGCCGGTCAAGATGACAACGCCAATGCCTCGCCGGTGTGGCCCGTCATATGCGGCGCTGCTCAGCGCTTTCAAGGGCCGGGTGTTCGTTGGCCGCCGGCTGGCCCCCCGTGACTTCGGCGATCCGGTCATGGGCGCCCGCCGCCTGCCGGGTTATCGTGCGCGCCCCTGAAGCCACTGCAGGCCGCCATGTCCGCCCTGATCGCCTATTGCTGCGTGCCCGACCCGGACATAGCCGACCGCATCGCCCGCGCCCTCGTCGAGGAAGGCCTGGCTGCCTGCGTCAACCGCCTGCCCGGCGTGGTATCGACCTACCGCTGGGAAGGCGAGACTCGCGTGGACGCCGAGCTCCTGCTGCTGATCAAGACGACGCGCGCGCGCTTCGAGGCGCTGCGCGCGCGGATCGTCGCGCTGCATCCGTATGAACTCCCGGAAGTGATCGCGGTCGATGTGGCCCTGGGGCACGAGCCGTACCTGGCCTGGCTGGCGCAGGCAACCGCGTCAAAGCACTGAGTCACCCGCAACCGCGACCGCCGCAAGGACCGCGCCCGCACGCCGGTCTGTTCCCGACAAACCGCTGCTGGAGCCGCAATGAGCCGTTTCGCCCGCTATGCCCTGACCGTTGCCGGACTGCTCGGATTCGGCCACGCCCAGGCCCAGTCCGACACGGATCTGCTGCGCGTCGAGGAGGCCTTCGCGCTGACCACCAGCGCGACCGATCGCGGCACGGTCAGGCTCGAATGGAAGATCGCCGACGGCTATTACCTGTATCGCTCGCGCATCAGGACCGGCAAGCCGGCCGACGGCCTGAGCCTCGGCGAGCTGCAGTTGCCGCCGGGCGAACGTAAGCATGACGAGTTCCTCGGCGACGTCGAGGTCTATCACGACAAGGTCGCCGCAACGCAGCCGCTGACCCTGGTCCGCGGCGACACCGCCGAATTCAGCGTCAGCATCCAGGGCTGCCACGAACGCGAGCCCAAGATCTGCTATCCGCCACACGCGACCACGGTCAGCGTGATCTTGCCTGCAGCCAGCAGCGTCGCGGCAAATCCATTGGACACCCCACCGAATCCTCTCGCGGCGCCAGCCGCGGGTAGCGGCTCGCTGCAGTCAGCGCTGGGACAGCTCGGAAAGCCGGCCCTCGACGCGCCGATGGACACGGGTACGGCCGGTACGGCAGATGCGCCGAACGAGAAGCTGCCGCTGCCACCCGAACAGGCCTTCGTCTTCGAAGCCATCGCCACCGGCCCGACGGAACTCCTCGCCCGCTGGACCATGCCCAAGGGCTACTACCTGTATCGCGACAAGAGTGTGCTGCGCGTGCCGGCCGACAGCGGCGTTGCACTCGGCAAGAAGCAGTGGCCCAAAGGCGTACTGCACAGGGACGAGCACTTCGGCGAAGTCACCGTGTATTTCGACCAGGTGGAATTGCCGGTGCTGCTCGACCGCAAGGACGGCGCGGCACAGTCGTTGAAACTGCAAGCCGAGTTCCAGGGCTGCGAAGACAACGGCATCTGTTATCCGATCATGACGCGCGCCGTCAGCGTCGATCTGCCCGCCGCGACCGTCGACCAGCTCAAGGCCGGCAACGAGCACTACGCGGCGGCGGAGAAACAGGCCGAGGCGTCACCAACGGCCGGCAATGTCGATCAGTCCGAGGAACAGGTGCTCGCGGCGCGGCTGTCCGGCGACCGCCTGTTCGCGCTGCTCTCCTTCTTCGGCTTCGGCTTGCTGCTCGCCTTCACGCCGTGCGTGTTCCCGATGCTGCCGATCCTCTCGGGCATCATCGCCGGTGCCGGCGACAACGTGTCGACACGGCGCGCCTTCGTGCTGTCGCTGGTCTATGTGCTCGCGTCCACCGTCGTGTTCACCATCGCCGGCGTGATCGCGGGTCTCGTCGGCGCCAATCTGCAGGCCGTGTTCCAGCAGCCATGGATCCTGATTTCCTTTGCCGCGCTGTTCGTCCTGCTGTCGCTGTCGATGTTCGGCTTCTACGAACTCCAGCTGCCGACCGGCCTGCAGAACCGCATCGCCAACGTCAGCAATCGCCAGCAGGGCGGTTCGCTGACCGGCGTGGCGATCATGGGCGTGCTGTCGGCGTTGATCGTCGGTCCCTGCGTGGCGCCGCCGCTGGCCGCGGGCGTGCTCTACATCAGCCAGACGCGCGATCCGCTGTTCGGCGGCCTTGCGCTGTTCGTGCTGTCGCTCGGCATGGGCGCGCCGCTGGTCGTCGCCGGCACCGCCGCCGGCAAGCTGCTGCCACGCGCCGGTGCCTGGATGGATGCGGTCAAGGCGGTGTTCGGCGTGAGCTTCCTGGCGCTCGCGATCTGGATGTTGTCGCGCATCCTCGATCCGGTCTGGACCATGCTGATGATCGGTGCGCTAGCCGTGGCCAGTGGTATCTACCTCGGTGCGCTGGAACGACTGCCTGTCGGCGCCTCCGGCTGGCGCACGCTGTGGAAGGCGCTGGGGGTGATGCTGCTGATCGCCGGCGCGGCACAACTGATCGGCGCGTTCGCCGGCTCGGCCGACCCGCTGCAGCCGCTCAAGGGCCTGGGCGGCGGTGCCGCGGCCCGCAGCGAGCACCTGCCGTTCCGCACCATCAAGAGCGTGGAAGATCTCGAGCGCAGCCTCGGCGAAGGCAAACCGGTGATGCTGGATTTCTATGCCGACTGGTGCGTGGCCTGCAAGGAAATGGAGAAGTTCACGTTCACCAGACCGCAGGTCCACGCGGCGCTGGAAGGCTACACGCTGCTCAAGGCCGACGTGACCGCGAACGACGCGACCGACCAGGCACTGCTCAAGCACTTCACCCTGTTCGGTCCGCCCGCGACGATATTCTTCGGTGCCGACGGCAAGGAAAAGCGCGGCCAGCGCCTGATCGGCTTCGAGGCAGCCGACAAGTTCGCTGCGCGTGTGGCCAAGGCCGGCCGCTGATGAGCTGGAAGCACACCGCCGCCGTCGGCCTGCTCGCGCTCAGCGCAGGCGTGGCCGGCCTCGTCGTCGGCAGCATCATGACCGGCAAGGGCGCCCCGCGCGGCATCACCGACCTGCTGAGCCGCAGCGCGGCGACGCGCTGGCTGGCCGAGGCCTGGATCGACGCGGCGCAGCCGGCCGCGCCGGCCGGCGTACGGATCGCGCAGAAAGGCGATCCGGCGCCCGCTGTCGCGCTACTCGGTCGCGACGGCAAGGCCGCGTCGCTGACGCAGTGGCAGGATCGCCTCGTCGTAGTCAATTTCTGGGCGACCTGGTGTGCGCCGTGTCGCAAGGAAATGCCCGAACTCGATCGCTTTCAGCAGAAACACGCCGCCAACGGTGTGCAGGTCGTCGGCGTTGCACTCGACGGGACCGCCGACGTCGAAGCGTTCCTGCGCGACACGCCGGTCGGCTATCCGATCCTGCTGGCACCGAATCCGGCGGCAAATCCGTCGCTGCCGTTCGGCAACACCTACGGCGCCCTGCCCTTCAGCGTGCTGCTAGGCCGCGACGGCCGGATTCTCGATACGCGCCTCGGCGAAGTCAGCGAGGCGGTGCTCGAGGGCTGGATCGCGCCGCACCACTGATCGCGCTTGACCCATCGCGGGGTTTGCACCGGCACGCTGGCACGACGAACGGGGTCGTATCGAATCTGCAAGCGCCGTCGCGCCGGGTTGCTGCGTGCCGATCCTTGGCGGAACATGCGCCCCCCGCCACACGACGACACCTTCGACCGATGAGCGATTTTCCGCCCTGCCCGCAATGCCAGTCCGCTTACACCTATGAGGACGGCGGCCAGTATGTCTGTCCCGAATGCGCACACGAATGGACCGCCGCCGCAATCGAAACCGTCGACGCCGCGCGCGTCGTGCGCGACGCCTACGGCAACGTGCTCAGTGACGGCGACACGATCACCGTAATCAAGGATCTGAAAGTGCGCGGGTCATCGTCGGTGGTGAAAGTCGGTACCCGGGTCAAGGGCATACGCCTGACGGAAGGCGACCACGACATCGACTGCAAGATCGACGGGTTTGGCGCCATGCAGCTGAAATCGGAGTTCGTCAGGAAGGCCTGAATGCGGCCGACGCCATTACACGACGGTTAAACATCGGCGAACATCGCCGAACTGGACAAGATCGGCGGCCAAGCGCAGACTTGCGCGCCCCAGCCGGCACTACGTCGGCAACGGAGAGCCGGCTTGGCGAAAATCCTGTTGCTGAATGGCCCGAACCTCAACCTGCTCGGCACGCGCGAGCCGGAGACCTACGGGCACGCGACATTGGACAGCATCGTCGGCGATCTTGTCGCGATCGCGCAAGACCAGGGCCACGAACTGGCGCACCTCCAATCGAATGCGGAACACGCGCTCATCGAGCGCATCCACGCGGCGCGCTGCGACGGCACCGCGTTCATCCTGATCAATCCGGCTGCTTTTACGCATACGAGCATCGCCTTGCGTGATGCCCTGCTGGCCGTTGGCCTGCCGTTTGTCGAGTTGCATCTGTCGAACGTGCACGCGCGCGAGCCGTTCCGCCATCGTTCCTATCTTTCCGACGTCGCCGTCGGCGTCATCTGCGGGTTTGGCACCGACAGCTATCGGCTGGCGCTGCACGCCGCGATGCGTCGTCTGGCCTGATGTTTTTCGTCTGTCACTGCACCTGAGGATCCGTCCGTGGACCTGCGCAAAATCAAGAAGCTGATCGACATCCTGGAAGAGTCGAATCTGGCCGAGCTGGAAATCAAGGAAGGCGAGGAAGTCGTGCGCCTGAGCCGCCTGCCGCGCGGCATGACCTTGCCGATGATGGCTGCCGCGACGCCGCCGGCACCCGTCACGCATGTGCATGTGGAACAGCACCGCGCCACGCAGGCTGGCGCCGCGCCAGCGCCCGAAACGCCGGGAACACCGACCGGCAAGACCCTGCCCGACGGCCACATCGTGCGTTCGCCGATGGTCGGCACCTACTACGCCTCGCCGAATCCGGAGGCGCCGCCGTTCGTCAAGGTCGGCCAGCAGGTCAAGCCCGGCGAAACGCTCGCCATCATCGAGGCGATGAAGATGTTCAACCAGATCGAGGCCGATGTCGGCGGCACCATTCTCGCCGTGCTGGCGACCAGCGGGCGTCCGATCGAATTCGACGAACCGCTGTTCGTGATCGGCTGAGGCGGACACTAGCCCATGCTCGATAAAGTCGTCATCGCCAACCGCGGCGAGATTGCCCTGCGCGTGCTGCGCGCCTGCCACACGCTGGGCATCAAGACCGTCGCCGTCCATTCCACGGTGGACCGCAATCTCAAGCACGTCGGCATGGCCGACGAATCGGTCTGTATCGGCCCGGCGCCGGCGGCCGAAAGCTACCTCAATGTCCCGGCCATCATCGCCGCGGCCGAGGTCACCGACGCTCAGGCCATCCATCCGGGCTACGGCTTCCTGTCGGAAAACGCCGACTTCGCCGAGCGCTGCGAGAAGTCCGGCTTCATCTTCATCGGCCCGACGGCGAGCGTGATCCGCCTCATGGGCGACAAGGTCGAAGCCATCAAGGCGATGAAGGCGGCCGGCGTGCCCTGCGTGCCGGGCTCGGGTGGACCGCTCGGCGATGATCCGACCGAGAACAGCCGCATCGCCCGTGACATCGGCTATCCGATCATCATCAAGGCAGCCGGCGGCGGCGGCGGTCGCGGCATGCGCGTCGTGCATACCGAGGCGCACCTGCACAACGCCATCGGGATGACCAAGTCGGAAGCCAAGGCGGCTTTCAGCAACGATATGGTCTACATGGAGAAGTTCCTCGAGAACCCGCGCCATGTCGAGATCCAGGTGCTCGCCGACGGCCAGGGCAACGCCATCCACCTCGGTGAGCGCGACTGCTCCATGCAGCGCCGCCACCAGAAAGTCGTCGAGGAAGCACCGGCGCCCGGCATTACGCCCGAGCAGCGCGCCGCCATCGGCAAGGTCTGCGTCGACGCCTGCCTGCGCATCGGCTACCGCGGCGCCGGCACGTTCGAGTTCCTCTTCGAGAACGGCCGCTTCTATTTCATCGAGATGAATACGCGCATCCAGGTCGAGCACCCGGTGACGGAACTCATCACTGGCATCGATCTGGTGCGTGAGCAGTTGCTGATCGCCGGCGGTGAGAAGCTGTCGATCCGCCAGGAAGACGTGACCTTCACCGGCCATGCCGTCGAGTGCCGTATCAACGCCGAAGACCCCGACACCTTCATGCCGTCGCCAGGCACGGTGAAGCGTTTCCTCGGTGCCGGCGGACCCGGCGTGCGCCTGGACACGCACATCTACGACGGCTACCGCATCCCGCCGAACTACGACTCGATGATCGGCAAGCTCATCGTCCACGGCCGCGACCGCGCCACCGCGATCGCGCGCATGCGCCTGGCCCTGGCGGAAATGGTCATCGACGGCGTCAAGACCAATATCCCGCTGCAGCAGCGCATCATGAGCGATGTGGGTTTCCAGGCCGGCGGGCAGAACATCCACTATCTGGAAAAGCGCATCGCCGAACAGAAGGAGAAGGGCATTGCGCTGGGTTGACCGTTCGCTGTACTGCACGACGCTGGCGCTGTCCGCCGCGCTCGCCACGGGCTGCGCCAACAGCGGCGGCGCCAGCAAGGATGCTGCCGCGGCCAAGCCGGTGTCGGCCGCAGCCACCGTGGCCGCGCCGCCACCGCAGACCGCGACACTCGAAGGGCTGCCACCGGATTCGCTGGTCATTGTCGTCACCGGCAAGAACGCCTACTCGGTACAGGACGCAACCGCCACCTGCGAAGGACTGGCCGGACTGCTCATGCCGTATCGCCAGACCAATCTCGTCGTGACGGGCGCCCAGGACGTGACGACCACGATCGCCGACGTACTCTGCGTGGCCACGGTCGCCAGGCAGCGCGGCGGCAAGGCCTACATGACGCATCCGGACGGCCTGCGCAGTATCGACATCCAAAACTGAGTAGCACGCACACACCATGCCCTGGATAGAACTCTCGCTGACCATCCACGCCAACGAACAGGAACGCATCGAGCTGGCGCTGGAGGACCTGGGCGCGCTGTCGGTGACCCTGCTCGATGCGGAAGACCACCCCATCTTCGAGCCCGCGCCCGGCGAGACGCCGGTGTGGCCGACGATCAAGCTCGCTGCCCTGTTCGACATTGCGGTAGACCGCGCTGGCCTCGTGCATGCGCTGACTGACCTCGTTCCCGAGATCGCGCCGGACCAGCTCGATTTCCGCGACATCGCCGACGCGGACTGGGTGCGCGCCTGGATGGATACGTTCCAGCCCATGCAGTTCGGCCGGCGCCTGTGGATCTATCCGTGGAACATCGATCCGCCGGACGACGGCGGCGATACCGTCGTCGTGCGCCTCGATCCCGGCCTCGCCTTCGGCACTGGCACGCACCCGACCACAGCCCTGTGCCTGGAATGGCTGGACGGCATCGAACTTAGCGGCAAGCGTCTGCTCGACTATGGCTGCGGCTCGGGAGTGCTCGCGCTCGCAGCCCTGAAGCTCGGCGCGGCCGAGGTTGTCGGCGTGGATCTCGATCCGCAGGCGCTCGAAGCCAGCCGCGACAATGCGCAGCGCAACGGCGTCGCCGACGCCCTGCGCCTGTTCCTGCCGACGGACTACGTCAACGAGCCGCATGACCTGCTGGTGGCCAACATCCTCGCCGGCCCACTGGCGCAGCTCGCGCCGCTGTTCGCCGACGCCTGCAAACCCGGCGCGCCGTTCGCGCTGTCGGGCATCCTTGCCGGCCAGCACGAGGAGTTGCTCGTGCGTTACGGCGAGTGGTTCGAAGACCTGCGCACCGCGCAACGCGAAGACTGGGTGCGCATCAGCGGCCGCCGCAAGTCAGTGGAGAGTGAAGAGAAGTGAGAAAGGAGTGAAAGCGAGGGACCACTTCGCTTGAAATCGTCGGCGGCGCGGTCCACGCTGCGCCAGCTCCCACTCCCACACTCCACTCACTTCTCTTCCCTTCTTATCTCGCATGTATACGCAATGCCCCGAATGCGCGACCGTCTACAACGCCGATGCGGCAGCCATCGCGCGCGGGCACGGCATGGTGCGCTGCAGCCATTGCGATGCACTGTTCGACGCGCTGCTCACGCTGGCCGACCAACTGCCGCCGGAGCCGTTCGAACGTCTGGACATTCATGCGCCCGATCCGGTACCGCCGCGCCTGGGCGTTCCGGTTTACCGGCCGAATGCGCAAGCGGTCAGCTTCACCTTTGATCCCGACGAGCGCCCGCGGGCGCGCGAACCGCGACGCACGTCCGCGCCGGCGTTCGCGCGCCACGCGCGTCGCAGCAGCGGCCGGCGCTGGCCGTGGGCTGTCGGTACCGTGCTGCTTTCGCTGAGTCTGGCCGGCCAGCTCGCCTATGCGGAGCGCGACCAGCTGCTCGACAGCGACCTCGTGCGTCCGTGGCTCGACCGCAGCTGCGCCGCCCTGAACTGCGTGCTGCCGCTACGCCACGCGACGCAGCAGCTCGAGCTGCTGTCGCGCGACATCCGCCCACATCCCTCGGTGTCGGGTGCGTTGATCGTGTCGGCGACGGTGCGCAATGCCGCCGATTACGCGCAGGCGTTCCCGGTCGTGGAAATCACCTTGTCCGACCTCGACGAGAACCGCGTCGCGATGCGTCGCTTCCAGCCGCGCGACTACCTCGGCGACACCCGGGCGATCGAACGCGGCCTTGCCGCTGGCGCAAGCACCGCGCTGGTTTTCGAGGTCCGCGATCCGGGCAGGAACGCGGTTGCCTTCGAATTCAAGTTTCTTTGAACGGAACACGCGTGCCGCCGTACGTCGTCGCGATGCGACCGCGTCGAAATTCACCGGCGTGGCGCTGAGAGATCTTTGCGTATTGCGACAGTTGGCACTTACCAACGCGCAATCACCGCGCTAACATCCCCGCCCCGTCGGCACTCGCATCCGGCGGTCATGGAAGAACAGACCCCAGGTTGCTCGCCGCCGTGAATGCCGTCTCCGTATTGCGCCCCGAACCGGCGCCCGATGCCGCTGTGTCCCAAACCGCGCTGCGCGAGTGTGTCGCACGCGCAGTGCGTCGCTATCTCGTCGATCTCGATACACAGCAGGCGGAAGGCCTGTTCGATTTCGTCATGTGCGAAGTCGAGGCGCCGATGTTGCGCGAAGTCATGTCCTGGTACGGCGGCAATCAGAGCAAAGCCGCGCTTGCGCTGGGCATCAACCGTGCCACGCTGCGCAAGAAATTGTCGCAGCACGGACTGCTCTGAGCCGCCTGCACCGCACCCGGAAAAACCGCGATAGCGTGGCGCCCTGCGGGCTATAATCCGCGGCCTCTTTCGCAACCGGCGATACCCCATGTTCGACGCCACGCTAGTGCCGGTCCGCCGCGCACTGATCAGCGTTTCCGACAAGACCGGCCTGCTCGATCTCGCCCGCGGCCTGGATGCCCTGGGCGTCAGCCTGCTGTCCACCGGCGGCACGGCGCGCACGCTGCGCGACGCGGGACTGCCAGTCACCGACGTCAGCAATGTGACCGGTTTTCCCGAAATCATGGACGGACGCGTCAAGACCCTGCACCCGAAGATCCATGGCGGCCTGCTCGGCCGTCGCGGCGTCGACGACGCCGTCATGGCGCAGCACGGTATCAGCCCTATCGATCTGCTCGTCGTGAATCTCTACCCGTTCGAGAAAGCCACGGCACGGCCCGACTGCAGCCTCGACGAAGCGATCGACAATATCGACATCGGCGGGCCGGCCATGCTGCGCGCGGCGGCCAAGAACCACGAGCACGTCGCCGTCGTGACAGAACCGGCCGACTATGCCGAGCTGTTGCAGTCGCTGCATGCGACGCAGGGCACCACGATGGAATTGCGCCGCCGCCTCGCGGCCAAAACCTACGCCCACACCGCGCGCTACGACGGGCTTATCGCAAACTGGTTCGGCGCACGCACCGGCGAACGCGAAGACAACTATCCGCCGAGCCTGCACCTGAGCTATCGCCGGGCACAGACGCTGCGCTACGGCGAGAACCCGCACCAGTCGGCCGCGCTCTACATCGAGAGCGATCCACCGTCCGGCATCGTCGCCACCGCGCGCGTGCTTGCCGGCAAGGAGCTGTCGTTCAACAACATCGCGGATGCGGACTCGGCGCTGGAATGCGTCAAGGCGTTCGGCAGCGCGCCGGCCTGCGTCATCGTCAAGCATGCCAATCCGTGCGGCGTCGCCCTCGGCGACACGCCGATGCTGGCGTACGAGCGCGCCTATGCCTGCGATCCGACCTCGGCCTTCGGCGGCATCATCGCGCTGAACCGTTCGCTCGATGTGGTCACGGCACGCGCCATACTCGACCGTCAGTTCGTCGAGGTTGTCATCGCGCCCGAGGTCGACGAAGCCGCATTGGCGATATTTTCCAAGAAGCCAAATGTGCGCATCCTGGCCACGGGGCATTGGCCGGAACAGACGGCGCATACGACCGACCTCAAACGCATCGCGGGCGGCCTGCTGATGCAGGACGCCGACCGCGACACATTGTTGCTGTCGGACCTTCAGGTCGTCAGCAAACGCGTGCCGAATGCGGAAGAGTTGCGCGACCTGCTGTTCGCCTGGCACGTCGCGATGTACGTGAAGTCGAACGCGATCGTCTACGCCAAGGGTGGCCAGACCATCGGCATCGGCGCCGGCCAGATGAGCCGCGTGATCAGTGCGCGCATCGCCGCGATGAAGGCCGAGGAAGCGGGCCTCGACGTGCGCGACAGCGTGATGGCGTCAGATGCATTCTTCCCGTTCCGCGACGGCATCGACACCGCCGCGAAGGCCGGCATCCGCGCAGTCATCCAGCCCGGCGGATCCATGCGGGACGACGAAGTCATCGCGGCGGCGGACGAGAACGACATGGCGATGGTGTTCACCGGCGTCCGCCATTTCAGACATTAAGAACAGCAACGAGGGCAGAAGAGTGAGAAACGAGTGAAAGCCTGGCGGTATCGCATGGCTTACTCTTTTCTCACTCCTGCCACTTATTTTTCGCCCGTCAGTTCCACTCGTATAACTTGTAGTACACCGGTGCTACCGGACCGTCCTTAGGATTGCCCTCGAGGCGGCCGTCGCCATCGGTGTCGATATAGGTCCGCGTCACACCGCCCTTGCCGGTGATACGGATCATGTTGACCTTGCCGCTCGTGCGGTACTCCTCGATGGTGTCGTCACCTTCCTTGCGGATGCCGACTTCAGGCTTGTCCGCGCCGCGTGCGTCAGCCTTCGCTTTTTCCAGATCGGATGGCGGCATAGCCTTGGGCTTGACGCCCGGATCGTTCATCGACGGCGGCGGCGCATCGACGAGATCGGCGCGCTGCACCGGCGGGGCCGCCACCGGCTCTTCGGAGGCCGCCTGGACCGTTGTGCAACAGGCCGTCAGCAGGACGGCGAGGATCAGATTCCGCTTCATTGTGGGCTCCGGAAGTTTCAGGGCCGGCCCCGCGCACCTGCCGGGCCGGAATGCCCGCAGCATAGCAAACGGGCCTGAATAGACCGATGTCGTGGCCACGTGACGAAGCCGCTGTAGCGTGTCCGGATTGAAAGGCCGGCGGCGCTGCGCCAAGCTCCGCGTCTGCAAGGAGTAGACCATGCCCACCCTGGTGCTGATCGACGGATCCAGCTATCTCTACCGCGCTTTCCACGCGCTGCCACCGCTGAGCAACGCGGCCGGCGAACCGACTGGCGCGCTGTTCGGCATCGTCAACATGCTGCGCACGACGCTCAAGGCGAAGCCCGACTATGCGGCCTTTGTCTGCGATGCGTCCGGACCCACGTTCCGCGACGAGCTCTACCCGGCCTACAAGGCCAACCGCCCACCGATGCCGGACGAGCTGCGCGCGCAGATCGAGCCCATGTGCCAGATCGTGCGCGCCCTGGGTTTTCCGATCCTGCGCGAATCGGGCGTCGAGGCCGACGACGTGATCGGCACGCTCGCGCTGCAGGCCGCCGCGCTGGGCATCGACGTCGTCGTGTCCACCGGCGACAAGGACATGGCGCAGCTGGTCGGCCCGCACGTGACCCTGAGCAACACCATGACCAACACGACGCTCGACCCGGCCGGCGTGTTCGAGAAGTTCGGCGTGCATCCGGCGCAGATCGTCGATTTCCTCGCGCTGATGGGCGACAGCGTCGACAACATTCCGGGCGTCGAGAAATGCGGCCCGAAGACCGCCGCCAAGTGGCTTGCCGAATTCCAGACGCTCGACAATCTCGTCGCCAACGCCGACAAGGTCGGCGGCAAGATCGGCGAGAACCTGCGCAACGCATTGCAGCAGTTGCCGCTGTCGCGCCAGCTCGCGACGATCAAGACCGACGTTGCGCTGGTCGAAGCGGTAACCGACCTTCTTTTGCGCGACCGCGACACGGAGACGCTGCGCGCGCTGTACACGCGTTATGGCTTCAATGCCGCGCTCAAGGATCTCGACAGCAAGGGTTTCGGCAGCGGCGAGGAATTGCGTGGCGCAGACGTGCCGGCGCAGTACCGCAAGCCGGTCGTCGTCGACAGCGCGCTGGATCCGAGCCTCGCCGCGCCCGGCAACTACGAGTGCGTGACCGAGGCGGAACAGCTGGAGATCTGGCTGCAGCGCCTGCGACTGGCCGACCTCATCGCGTTCGATACCGAAACCACGTCGCTCGATCCGATGCGTGCCGAGATCGTCGGACTGTCGTTCGCCGTGCAAAGCGGCGAAGCCGCCTATGTGCCGCTCGCGCACGACTATCCCGGCGCGCCGGTACAGCTCGGCCGCGACGCGGTGCTCGCAGCGCTCAAGCCACTGCTCGAGGACGAGAGCAAGGCCAAGCTCGGCCAGCACGCGAAATACGACATCAACGTACTGTCGCAATACGGCATCACCGTGCGCGGCGTGAAGTTCGACTCGATGCTGGAATCCTACGTCTGGAATTCCACCGCGACGCGGCACGACATGGATTCGCTGGCCAAGCGCTATCTCGGCTACACGCCGGTTCCCTACGAGAGCGTCGCCGGCAAGGGCGCCAAGCAGATCCCGTTCGGCCAGGTCGCGCTGGAACAGGCCACCGGCTACGCCGCCGAAGACGCCGATGTGACCCTGCGCCTGCATCAGGTCCTCTGGCAGAAGCTGTCGACCGAGCCGCGCCTGCGCGAGGTCTACGAGCAGATCGAGGCACCACTGATCCCGGTGCTCGCACGCATGGAACAGCGCGGCGTGCTGATCGACACCCAGGCGCTGCGGCTGCAGAGCAACGAACTGGCCAAGCGCATGCACGAGATCCAGCAGCATGCGTACATGATCGCCGGACGCAGCTTCAGCCTGGACTCGCCCAAGCAGCTGCAGGCCATTCTGTTCGACGAGCTCAAGCTGCCCATCGTGGTCAAGACCCCGACCGGCCAGCCCTCGACCAACGAGGAGGCACTCGACGCCATCGCCGACCAGCACGAATTGCCGCGGCTGATTCTCGACTATCGCGGCCTGGCCAAGCTGCGCTCGACCTATACCGACAAGCTGGCCGACAACGTCAATCCGCGAACGGGTCGCGTGCATACGAGCTACGGCCAAGCCATTGCCGCGACCGGACGCCTGTCCTCGTCCGAGCCGAATCTGCAGAACATTCCGATCCGTACCGAGGAAGGCCGCCGTATCCGCCAGGCCTTCGTGGCGCCGCCGGGCTTTCGCATTCTCGCGGCCGACTATTCGCAGATCGAGTTGCGCATCATGGCCCATCTGTCCGGCGACGCCGGGCTGCTCAGCGCCTTCGTCAGCGGACAGGACGTGCATCGCGCGACCGCGGCCGAGGTGTTCGGCCTGCCACCCGACCAGGTGGACAGCAATCAGCGCCGCGCCGCCAAGGCGATCAACTTCGGGCTCATGTACGGCATGGGCGCGTTCGGCCTCGCGCGCCAGCTCGGCATAGCGCGCAACGAGGCCAACGACTACATCGCGCGCTATTTCGCTCGCTATCCCGGCGTGCGCCAGTTCATGGACGACATTCGCGAACGCGCCCACCGCGATGGCTACGTGGAAACCGTGTTCGGTCGGCGCCTGTATCTCGACGACATCCGCGCGCGCAATCCGAACCTGCGCGCCGGTGCTGAGCGTGCCGCGATCAATGCGCCCATGCAGGGCACGGCGGCCGACATCATCAAGCGCGCGATGATCACCGTCGACGCCTGGCTCGCGGATCGGTCCGATGCACGCATGCTCATGCAGGTGCACGATGAACTGGTGCTGGAAGTGCGTGACGACTGCGTCGCCGAAATCAGCGAAGGCCTGCGCGAGCGCATGAGCGCCGCGGCGGAACTCGCGGTGCCGCTCGTCGTCGATATCGGCACGGGCGCGAATTGGGATCAGGCGCACTGAGTTCTCGCAACTCGTTGATTTTTCGTTAAATGAACGGATTCTGAATCGAGCCGGCGATGCCTGCGAACCTTTCCCACCGGATACCGTCTTATTCGCCAGGTGCACGCAACGGCACCTGGTTCATTCCCCTCCCTGGATGAACCCCGGAGTCAGGTTCCTCCCCAGACCTGGCTTCGCACCCCAGACCTCGAAGGCCCTCCCCTGGCCTTCGGGGTCTTTCTTTGTGCGCGTCCGTCGCAACCCGCATGGGCCCTGCGCATCGGGCGGCCCGCCGCCGGCGAGCCTGTCGGGGCACAGAAAAACCGCGAAGGCGGATGGACGGAGCCTGCGCACGCTTTGCTTCTACAATTTTCTCGTCACTCTCCGTTGTTCCCTGCTCGTCTGGCACAGTAGCCGCACCAGAATCGACGAGGGCGGGCCATGGGTGCGCAACGGGTATTGATCACCGGCGGCGGCAGCGGCCTCGGCCGCGCGATTGCGTTGCGCTACGCACACGCCGGCTGGCGCGTCGGTTTGGCTGACATTTCACTCGACCGCGCCGATGCCGTCGCCGCCGAGGTACGCGCGCTCGGCGCGCAGGCGGATGCGTTCCATGTGGACGTGGCCAGCGACGCCTCCGTGCTCGCGCTGCGCGATGAAGTGAACGCACGCTGGGGCGGCGTCGACCATCTGTACAACAACGCCGGGGTAGCGTCGGGCGGCAACCTCCTGCAAACCTCCATCGACGACTGGCGCTGGATGCTCGACATCAATCTGCTCAGCGTCGTGCGCGGCTGTCTGGCCTTTCTGCCCGGCATGGTCGAGCAAGGCGGAGGCCGCATCGTCAATACCGCCTCGTTCGCCGCATTGGCCGGCGCCGGCGGCCTGTGCTCGTACTCGGTGGCCAAAGCGAGCGTGGTCACCCTGTCCGAAACGCTGCGCGCGGAACTGGCGCTAGCCGACAGCGCGGTCGGCGTATCCGTGCTCTGTCCGTCGTTTTTCCGTACCAACCTGCTGGAGAACTTCCGCGGCCCGGAACGCACGCGCGACATGGCGCAGAAACTCATGGAAAAGGCCGTCGTAAACGCGGACGACATCGCAGCCGCCGTCGTCGACGCGGTCATGGCCGGACGATTCCTGATCATTCCGACCGCGCCGGAACGCAGGCGCTGGCGCATCAAGCGTTTTTTCCCGGAGTTCTATTTCGGCAAGCTCGTGGCGGCGTTGCGCGCGGCGGGGCGGCGCGCATGAGTCGCTTCCTGATCTACGGCGCGAACGGCTATACCGGCCGCCTGATCGCCACTGAGGCGCTACGCCAGGATCTCGAACCGGTCCTGGCCGGACGCAATGCGGCAGCGCTCGACGCGCTGGGCAAGGAACTCGGGCTGAGCTGGCGCGCGTTCGATCTGAGCGACGCTGGCGTGCTCGAGCGCGAATTCGACGGCCTCCCGCTGGTGCTCAACTGCGCCGGACCGTTCAGCGAAACGGCACGGCCCGTGCTCGATGCCTGCCTCGCCACGCGCTCGCATTACCTGGATATCACCGGCGAGATCGACGTCTTCGCGCTGTGCCACCGCGCGCACGAGCTGGCCGTCGCTCGCGGCATCGTCGTCGCGCCCGGGACCGGCTTCGATGTGGTTCCGACCGACTGCGTCGCGGCGATGCTCAAGCAGCGGCTTCCTGGGGCAAACCAGCTGGTGCTCGCGTTCGAGGCCGGCGGCGGGCCGAGTCCCGGTACGGCCAAGACCAGCGTCGAAGGACTCGCCAAAGGCGGTCGCGCGCGCATCGACGGCGAGCTTGTCGAAGTACCGCTGGGCTGGAAGTCGCGCACCTTCCTGCGTGACGGTGAGGCGCGCAGCGCGATGACCATCCCCTGGGGCGATGTATACACCGCGTATATTTCCACCGGCATTCCGAACATCGAAACCTACATGACGGTATCGCCAGCGACGATACGGCGCGTGCGTCGGCTGCGCTTCTTCAAGCCGCTGCTGGGCCTCGCGCCAGTACAGTCGTGGCTCAAGCGGCGCGCCGGTGCCACTGCCGGCCCCAGCGCCGAGCGGCGTGAGCGCAGCGACTGCCGTGTCTGGGGCGAAGTGCGCGACGCACAGGGCGGCGAAGCGCGCCTCGAACTGTCCACACCCAACGGCTATGCGCTGACCGCGACAGCCTCGGTTGGCATGGTGCGCAAACTCCTTTCCGGTGCGACCTCCGGCGGCTTCCATACGCCGTCCCAACTCATGGGCGCGGACTACGTGCTGCGCCTGCCGGGCGTGCGACTGATCGAATCGTAGGGACATGCTGACCAGGATCTGGCACTAGCGCTCCTGTACTCGGCGCCGGATCTCCACAACCCCGGAATCAAAAGCAGCCGGCGACTTGTTCAAGGGTTCCCTGGCAGTCCTGCGCCGCCGCCGGTTCACACTCACCGGTCCTCGCCGCAGATGCGGCCGCGGCGTTGAAAAGCCGCGGGCGCACCCCCAATCCGGTCGTTCGTCAGGTTCCGCTCGTTCTGCGGACCGGACGTACTCGCGAGAATGACACTCGCGATTGCTAGACTCCCGCGCCTTTTGCCCTGCATGAATCCTATGAGCACTCCCAAACAGAGCCTCGGGCCGCTGCCCGCCCTGATCTTCTCGTCTCGCTGGCTGCAGTTGCCACTGTACCTGGGCCTCATCGTCGCTCAGGGCGTCTATGTCGTGCAGTTCCTGCGCGAACTGTGGCACCTGCTGCACACGGTTGTTCTGCACGGCGGGCTTTCCGAAGCCGCGGCCGCCGCTGGCCAGACCGCCGAAACCGCGATCATGCTGACGGTGCTGGGCCTCATCGACGTGGTCATGATTTCCAACCTGCTCGTCATGGTCATCGTCGGCGGTTACGAAACCTTCGTCTCGCGCCTGGGCCTGCAAGGCCATCCGGACCAGCCGGAGTGGCTGTCGCATGTGAACGCCGCCGTGCTCAAGGTCAAGCTCGCGACGGCCATCATCGGCATCTCCTCGATCCACCTGCTCGCCACCTTCATCAAGGCGCATGAACTCGATACCAAGACCATGCTCTGGCAGACCATCCTGCACCTGACCTTCGTCGTATCCGCCGTCGCGATCGCGCTGATCGACAAGATCATGTCACCGCCGAAGGCGCTGGTCGCCAGCTGACTGCCGCGCCGGCATCGCGCTGCCGCGATGTCGGCACGCAAAGAAGATTCGCGCGATCAGCGCCGCCGCATGATCGCGTCGCGCACGGCGGCAGCCGGTGCGTCGTCGAGCAAGCGCAGCGCACCGTCATCAGCGCGCTGCAATCCCAGTTCGCGGTACAGCGCGTCCAGCGACGGAAATCCACGCCGCTGCGCGTACTCGCGATAGCGCTGCCGCAGCACGTCGCTGCCGATCAGCTCGTCGAGCTTGGCGACGAATTCGGCCGCGCCCCACTCGCGCTTGCGCGCCAGACAACACGCACGGAAGCGCCGCATCGCCTCGTCGATGCTGAGCCTGCCGCCGCTCGCGCGTCGCAGATCGACGTCGACCTGCAGCCAGTACGCCGCGCCCGACCAATACACGGCGTAATACGCGCGCTTCGCATGCATCGCATCGCTCAACTGCGCGAGGGTCAGGCTGTCGTTGGCAGCACCGCGGCCGCGCCCGAAACCCGCGTCCAGTTCGGTCCACGCCTGCGTCGGCGTGAGCAGGCCGCCGCGCGCGCGCAGCACGTTCTGCCAGTAGCTCGCGAGACCTTCGCCCAGCCAGGCACCCTCGTCACCGAGATAGGGGTGCGCCCAGTGCGAGAACTCGTGTACGGCCGTCCAGTCGGCGTCGAGCGCGGCCAGTGAGGCCTGCGGATCGACGTGCATATGCACCGCATTGCCCTGTCCGCGCAGCGACTGGCCAAAGCCCACAGCCTTGCCGCGTCCCGGGCCGAGCAGCAGGACGACCTGGGTCTGCGGCAGCGGCAGCTCTCCGTGGGCCGTACCAACGGCGACGAGTGCACGCCGCACCCACTGCTGCAGCCTCGCGCGCTGCGCGGCGGTCGCGTCGCCCAGCACGCTCAGACGCGCGCTGCCGCCTGGCAGGTCGATACGGCTTTCCTCGAAGCGGCCGATGGCAACGAGCGCCGACCAGCTGAACGGCGTCGCTGGAATGACGTAGCGGCCCGGTTCGCCGTCGAGCCGGCGCCACGGTGGTGCGAACGAGTAGCCCGCAGGCAGGATCACACGGACCTCGGCCTCGGCCTCGCCGTCGGTCTGCATCAGCCATTGCTGCGGTGCGACCAGCAGATCCGCGCCGACACGACTGCCGACATCGTAATCGCGGCGCTGTGCGACAGCCCCGAGACGCGCCGTGTAGTGCAGGCACTCGCCAGCGCGCCAGTCCGCCGCGCGCCAGCGCGAATCGCCGGTACGCTCGATGCGGCCGTGTTCGCGCCGAAGTGCGTCGATATACGCCGCAGCGCCTAGGTGCAGGCGGAAATCGCGCCGTGCCGCGGCCTCGTCGACGCACAGGCGTACCTGCAGGCGCTCGCCCTCGGGTTCATAGCCGAGCTCGTAACGCGGCGCGGCGTGGAGCACTGGTGCGAGCACGCACAGGCCGGCCAATCGCAACAGCGCCACAACCCCGCGGCGCCGCCCAGGTAAAATCGCCGGATGGACGTTTCTCATCTGCTCGATCATCTCAATCCTGCGCAACGCGAAGCGGTCTCGGCGCCCAGCGGCCACTATCTGGTGCTGGCCGGCGCCGGTTCCGGCAAGACCCGCGTACTCATCCACCGTATCGCCTGGCTACTCGAAGTCGAGCGTGCGTCGCCGTACTCCATATTGGCGGTGACGTTCACTAACAAGGCCGCCGGCGAAATGCGCGGGCGCTGCGAAAGCCTGATCGAACACGGCACGCGCGGCCTGTCGATCGGCACCTTCCACGGCATCGCGCATCGCCTGCTGCGGCGCCACTGGCGCGAGGCGCGCCTGCCGGAAACCTTCCAGATCCTCGACGCCGACGACCAGCAACGCCTGATCAAGCGCGTGATCCAGGGACTGGACCTCGACGAATCGCGCTGGCCCGCGCGCCAGGCGGCCTGGTTCATCAACAGCTGCAAGGACGAGGGCAAGCGGCCCGACACGATCGAGCACGGCGACAACCCGACCACGCGCACGCTGCTCGACATCTATTCCACGTACGAAGCGCAATGCCGCCGCTCCGGCCTCGTCGATTTCGCCGAGCTGCTGCTGCGCGCGCACGAGCTGTGGCTCGAGGACGCGGCGCTGCTGGCGCACTACCAGGAGCGCTGGCGCCACCTGCTCGTCGACGAGTTCCAGGACACCAACAGCCTGCAGTACGCCTGGGTGCGCGTGCTCGCCGGGCAGACCGGCAAGGTGTTCGTCGTCGGCGACGACGACCAGGCCATCTACGGCTGGCGCGGCGCGCGCGTGGAGAACGTGCAGCAGTTCCTGCGCGACTATCCGAGCGCCAGGACCATCCGCCTCGAACAGAACTACCGTTCGACCGCGAACATCCTCAAGGCCGCCAACGCCGTCATCGCGAACAACCCGGGCCGCCTCGGCAAGCAGCTGTGGACCTCGGGCGAGGCTGGCGGCGCCATCGAACTCTACGCCGCCTACAACGAGCAGGACGAAGCGCGCTACGTCATCGAGCGCATCCGCGAATACACCAACGCCGACGGTGCAGCGAACGATATCGCCATTCTCTACCGCTCCAACGCGCAGTCGCGCGTGTTCGAGGAACAACTCAATCAGCACCGCATCCTGTATCGCGTCTACGGCGGGCAACGCTTCTTCGATCGCGCCGAAATCAAGGACGCGCTGGCCTATCTGCGCCTGGTCGCGAACCGCCACGACGACGCGGCGTTCGAGCGCACCGTCAACACGCCGCCGCGCGGCATTGGCGAGCGCTCGCTGGACCTCGTGCGCCAGTACGCGCGGCGCGACGCGAGTTCGCTGTGGGAATCCACGCTCAGCATCATCGGTGGCAACGAGCTCGCGGCGCGCAGCCGCAACGCCCTGCGCGCGTTTGTGGAACTCATCGAACAGCTTGCTCGGGAAGCGCTGGGCGCGGTGGAGACCGCCGATACGCAGAACACCGGCCTGTTCGACGGCGGCGGCGATGCGCTCGACGAAATAGAAGTCGGGCTGACCCTGTCCGAGCAGATGGACACCGTGATAGCGCGCAGCGGCCTGCGCGACTACTACGAAAAGGATTCGCGCGGCAGCGCCGAGGCGCGGGTGGAAAACCTCGACGAGCTCGTCAGCGTCGCCGGGCGCTTCCAGCTCACGCCCGAGGACGAGGAAGCCGGCCTGTCCGAACTCGCGGCCTTCCTCGCCAGCGCCGCGCTGGAAGCCGGCGAAGGGCAGGGCCAGCCAGGGCAGGACTGTGTGCAGCTCATGACCTTGCATACGGCCAAGGGCCTGGAGTTTCCGCTCGTGTTCCTGGTCGGCCTCGAAGACGGGCTGTTCCCGAGCCAGAAATCACTCGACGAGCCGGGCCGGCTCGAGGAGGAACGCCGCCTGGCCTATGTCGGCATCACGCGCGCCCGCGAACGCCTGACCCTGAGCTACGCCGAGCAGCGCCGCCTGCACGGCATGGAAACCTACGCGCGCCCTTCGCGTTTCCTCAACGAGATCCCGCGCGAGCTGATGCACGAGGTGCGCCCGCGCGTGCAGGTGAGCCGCCCGGCCTACAACAGCCGCTACCACCATCAGGCCACCGACGAAGCACCGGCGCTGAAGCTCGGCCAACGCGTCGTGCACGCCAGCTTCGGCGGCGGCATCGTGATCGACTACGAAGGTGTCGGCGAACACACGCGCGTCCAGGTGAACTTCGAAGAAGCCGGCGCAAAATGGCTGGTGCTGGCCTACGCCAACCTACAGCCCGCCTGAGCCCCCGCGCTGCCCGTGCAACCGCATCGGGCTGCGGCGCTGCTCGCTCCGCGATAGACAACGCGCACATCGACAGGCACGGCCACTCAGGTCTGCGCCAGATCGGGAAAGCGCAAGGCTCCGGGCCGCAGTGTGTCGAGACCGCGCACGAACAGCGGTGATCCCGTGTACTCGCCGGCATCGGCCGTTTGCAACCACCCGTGCCGCGGCTGGAATCCGAATTCGATCCGCTTCGCCGGCTGTCGCGCGAGCCGCGGCAGCACCGCAGACAGGTCGAAACGCTGCGGCGCCAGCAATTCGTGCAGATGCAACGTGCCGTTTTCCTCACTGACGACCGCCAGCGCATCGACGTCATCCAGCCAGTGCGCGCGCAGCGCGCGGTAGCTCAGATGCCAGAGCAGCGTCGAGTAGTAATCTCCGGCACCGAACTGCGCATCGTGGACCGCAGCGCGACGACACAGCTCAGCGAGGCGCGCGCGGTCTCGCGCGTTGGCCACGTCGCAACACGGCGGCAGCGTAGTTCCGCCGGCAAGGGCAATTTCCGCGACATAACGCTGCTGCGGCAACGGTCGGAAACCGAACCGCGGATAGAAATCGCGCACGTCCTCGTTGGCGAACAACAGCACCGGCGCGGCCAGCGCATCGATGCTTTCCAGCACCTGCTGCAGCAGTTCGCGCGAGTGGCCGCAGCCTCGCCGGGCCGGGTGGGTGGCGACCGCGCCGAACTGGTAGCCGGTGCAGGCGCGACCAGCGACCGACAGCCGCATGCGCGTCACGCCGACGCTGGCAACGGTGTCGTCGCCGTCGAGCAGCAGGCAGGCCTCGTAGTCGTCGTTTCAGCCGCCGCGTCGGTCCCAGAGACGGAAATCGACGCTGCGGAACGTCAGCGGGACGAAAGCGTGGAAACGTTCCCGCTCAGCGACGTCGGCACGGCGGATCCGCAGCAATCGGGTTGACATCGGACAGCACCGGCAGGCGCGGCCGCGCGCGTCGGCCGCCCCCCAATGATATTTGTTGAAATATTTCCTGCGTGATCTTGCTAGTGCGTACGCCGCCGCGAGCTGCGCCGCTTGCCTTCCCCCGCGGTTGGCTTGTCGGCGACTTTTGGCTTGGCCTTCGCAGTCCTGGCTGCGGGCTCCGCAGCTGCTGCCGCTGCCGCGCGCGCGGTGGCGGCTTGCGGCGAGGGCGGCTTTTCCGGCGGCACGTAGTCGCCGATGACCGACTTGACTGGACAGACCGAAAACACCGGGCACTTGCGGCACCCGACGGCCAGGGCAACAGGACACACGACCATGGTTTTCCCCTACTGGGTTGTCGAGAGAGGGCTATCGCCCTTTCTCGAATCGAACGGCGCAAGCGGAGCTTGCCCTCGTTCTCCGAGAGTCGATCGCCTACGCGCTCGACGTCACCCTTCCCCGGGACCCGATCGCTTGCGCGAGCGACTCCCGGACGATCCCTCCTGGATCGAGCTGGCAGGTTGTCTGTCGACCGCCTGCCACGTGGCACCGGGACGCGCCCGGATCGCTGCGTGAATGAGCGTGCCGACGATAGCGCGGATACACAAACGAAAAAACCGCCCTTGCGGACGGTTCTTCCGAATCGCGGTGGAACGCGAGCTATTTCAGCCGCGACCGCCGCGCGAGCGGAACTCACCGAGCGCCTGGGCGATATCGTCGGCCATGGGTTCGATGATCTCGCGCGCCTTTTCCGATGCATTGAGCGAGGTGAAGCTCACCTGTTCGGTCCAGCCGGCACCGAGCGAGCGGCGGCCCTTGAGCGCGAACGCACGCATCGAGACCTGCGCCGTATACAGCGTCGAGGCCTGGCCGTAGTAGGTCAGCACCTGCGAGCCGACCGGGCGCACGAACACAACGATGGCCGCGTTGGCCTTGCCGGCGAGACGTCCGATGTCGCCGTCGCTGTCGTCACGGGTGCGGCCGCCGTCGATGACGTTGAAGCCGGACCGCTGCAGCGCACGCGTGATTTCCTGACGCGCCGGGCCGGCGATGACCGCGTCGCCACCGACGAGCACGGCGACGGTCGGCACGCGTGGCTCTGCGGGCGCCGACGGCGAGTCCTGCGGCGGGTTGGCGCGGGCGATACGCGGGCCCGACGGCTCGTCGTCGCGGGCCACACGCGGACCCGGCGCATTTTCGCTGGCACGCGCGGCGGCGAGGTCGCGCAGCGCGTCGACACGCGAGGCGCGCGGCTCGGGCCCATCACCGGCCGTACCGCTGGTCGGTTCGACAGTCGCGACGCTCTGCGAACCGACCGGGGCGGCATCGGCGGGCAGATTGCCGACGGGATTGGCGGTCAACGTGGCCGCGGTCGCGGACGGATCACCGGCCGGAGTCGCCGGCACGGGATTCGCGGCCGGCGTCGTCTCGGGCGCGCTGGTCGCGCTGGCCGAGAGCGTCGCCACCGTGGCCGGCGTGGGCGACACTGCCGTCGATGCTGCCGGCGTGGCTGCCGGCGTATCAACCGCCGGAGCGGTCACTGTCGCAACCGGCGTGGGCGAGGTTTTCAGGAACGGAATCTTGTCGCGGAACGCAAACACGCTGCCGCCGACAGCGAGCAGCACCGCAGCCGCAATCGCCCACGGCAGCGGCGAGGCACGACGGGCGGTCGCCTGCTGCGGCACGCGACTCTGCCGCGTCGCGCGCGGCGCGGCGCCGTGCAGCGGCGGCGGCGTGGGCATTGCCGAAGCGCTCGTGCCGGCGTTGAGATTGCCCGGGCGCGGCGTCGGCGCGGTCTGCGGCAGCGGACGCTGCGCCGAAATCGGCGTCTTCATGCCGATCACCGTGGATGCGGCCGTCGACAGCAACGGCTTGACGCCGATGGTAGGCGCGCCGCTCAGCAGCGGGTGCCGACCGAGATCCTCGGCCAGTTCGTGGCAGTTGTTGTAACGCTCGTTCGGATCCTTCGCGATCATGCGCGTGAGGATGCGCGACAGTTCCGCATCGACGTCCGCGTTGAGCTGGCGCACATCGGGGATTTCGGCGCGCACGACCTCGAGCATGAGGCCCAGGGGCGATTCATCGGTGAACGGCATGCGGCCGGTCAGCATCTCGAACAGCACGATACCGAGCGAAAAGATGTCCGAACGCGAATCCACCGGCTTGCCGAGGCAGACTTCCGGCGACAGATAGCCCGGCGTACCGACGAATTCGCCGGTCGAGGTCAGTTTCTTGGAGAAGTCCTGGGTGACCAGGGCGATACCGAAGTCGGCGATCTTGATCGCGCCGCGGCTGTTAACCATGAGGTTGCCGGGCTTGATATCGCGGTGGACCACGCCCTTGTCGTGCGCGGTGGCCAGGCCCATCGCGGTCTGGAAGATGACGCGCGCGGCCTGATCCGGTCGCAGCTTGCCTTCGCGCTTGAGCAGCGAGCCGAGCGACTCGCCCTCGACGAACTCCATGACGAAGAAGGTCTGGCCTTCGTGCTCGCCGATGAAATAGATCTGGATGATGTGAGGATCGTTGAGTGAGGCCATGCTGCGCGCTTCGCGCAGGAACCGCTCCTTGACGCTTTCGTCGTGGGCTAGCGATTCGGCGAGCACCTTGATGGCGACATAGCGGTTGAGCGAGGACTCGTAACCCTTGTAGACCACGCCCATTCCGCCGCGACCGAGTTCGGCAACGATGTCGTAGTGGCCCAGCTGCGTTTTCATGACGGCTCCGGTTAGGCGATGACGCCTGTTGACACTGTTGACAAGCTTAGCACCGTATGTTCTCGATGCCGTGGCGGGCTTGGCGCGTCCGGGTGCGAACGGCTCACTGAGCAACTGTGACCTGTTCGGCACTCTGACCCGCGATGGCCGCCCCGTACCAGCCAATACGCAAAACGGCGCCGGGCGCTGGCAGCGAACACGGCGCCGGCGGCACGCCGGCCGGAGATCTGAACGCGGTGCGGGCAGGGCCGGGGCTTCGCCGCGACAGGCCGCGCCTGTTTCCCAGCCATACCAGTGCCCGGTGACGGCGCTGTCCGGTCCCGTACAGCGGCTGCCACGCGCCTTTCATCTTGGCGTCGCACAATCGACAAGGTAAGTCTCCCGGGTCCGCGTTCCGGCCACCCCATTTTCCGAACCCTAACGTCGCTCGTGGTATCAGCTCGCGGATGATCGCCAAGCCCCACCCAGCCCTCGTCCTCATCGTCCTCGCCTTCGCCCTGGCGCTGCTGCGCGCCGTGCCACTGCTGTCGCATACGCCGCTGCTCGCGATTGCCAACAGTTTCGATCAGGCGCGCTATACCGGCTGTTTCGAGCTGTTTCCGGATCGCCCGGCACCGATACGCCCCGACGAGAACAGCCCGAACGCGCCGTTTGAGTTCTACCGTTTCCAGGTCAATCCGGTGCGCTTGTGCTACGGCTCCAGCGAGCTTGTGCAGCAGGCCGCGGTCGTCGCCGCATACAAGGCCGAGCAATCCCTGGGTATCGAACGCCACTCGGTGCGCTGGCTCGGCGCGCTGCGGCTACTGGTGCTGAGCGTGCTCGTCGCGGCCTTCTGCCGCGCCTGGTGGAAGCGCGGACTCTGGCCAGCGGCGCTGGCCAATGCCGTCGTGTTCGCGGCCGTGCTCAGCGATCCTGCCAACACCATGTACTTCAATACCTTCTATGCGGAGGCCACAGCCCTCGTAGCGGCCTATGCGCTGTTCAACCTCGTGCTGCTGTATGCCGAGGACACCCGCAGCCGCGCTGGGATGCTGCTGCTCGCGCTGGCCGCGCTGCTGCTGGCGACGAGCAAGATCCAGCATCTGGTGCTGCCGCTGTGCCTGGCGGTCGGCGTGCTCGCGTTTGGCCGCTGGCATACGGGACGCTGGCCCTGGCAAGGCTGGGCGATGCTCGCGGGCGCCGTGCTCGGCAGCGCATTCCAGTTCGCCCAGCTGGCCCGCGACGATGCGATGATGACGTCCATCCGCTCGGCCAACCGGTCCAACATCGTCTTTACCGGCTTGCTGCCGGCCGCCAGCGATGCGCTCGCCATGACGCGCCGGCTCGGCCTGCCCGACGCCTGCGTCGCACACAGCGGCAAGTCCGCCTGGCAATTGCCGGGATTGCCCGAGGACGTCTGTCCGGGCATGGAAAAGCTGGGACGCCTGCAATTCCTGCGCGAGTTCCTGCGCGAGCCCATGGCCCTGCTGCGCTTCTTCCGCAATGGCGTGGCCGTGCTGAACCCATGGCTGCCGCGCAACCTGGGCCATGTCGAAGGACAGATTCTCGGCAAGCTGCCGGCGGGATTCGTGAGCTGGAACGGCGTGCTGGACCGCAATGCCGCCCTGCGCACATCGGTGTTCATCCTGCCGTTGCTGGCCGCGGTATTCGCGCTATGGCGGCGGAATCGTTTCGTGTTGCTGAGTCTGCTGTTCGCGATCCTGATGCCAGCCACGTTCGGCGTGACCATCTTCGGCGATGGTCTGGCAGACGTGGCCAAGCAGGGCCATCTGATCTTCAACGCGGCGTTGAGCTGGCTATGCGTCGGCTGCGTGCTGGGAGTAGCCGCGCTGCTGCGCCGGCACCGCGTTCAGCAGCGCTCACGCGTCGGCGGTGTGAACGCCGTCCAGTTCGACCAGCAGCTCGACGCGGCAGATGTCGCCCAGCAGGATCAGCCGCTTCGCCGTGTCGGGTAGGCGCTGACGCAGGATCGCCGCGACGGTGGCGAGGTCCTCGCGGCGCCGTACGTAGGCCTTGAGCACGCTGCCGGCGCCGAAACCCGACAGATTGCCCGCGCTCGCGAGCAGGCTGTCGAGATTGGCGAAGGTTTCGTCGATCTGCGCGGCGAGATCGCCGTCGTGACGCGACTGGTGCCCGACGACCGCGGCCGTGCCGGAGATATGCAGTTGCGGCGTCGCGCACGGACCGCGCATGGCGCGAGCGAAGGTCGGCGAGGTCGGGCCATATGCGCGCGGATAGCGCCAGGCGCTGACCTGACGGGGATTTTCGACCGCAACGCCAGCTTCTCGCGCGGCCAGCCAATACACCTGCAGCACGGGCTCCCCGTCGCTGCGCCCGATCGCGCTCGCGGCGGAAAACCCGCGCCCGAGCACGCTGCGCATGCCGGCCGAACGCCCGGTGCAGAAGTACCGGTAGCGCTCGTCGTCGCCTTCGCCTTCGTTGATTGCCGCGAGGTAATTCCAGATCCGCAGCAGATGCGGCCAGCGCCGCGACTGCGTGAAGCGTGCAAGCTCGGTATAGGCCGCCTCAGTGGCTGCGGCGAGATCGGCATGGTCGGCTTCCGCCAGTTCTATCGCGCCGAAACAGTAATCGTCCGAGGCCGCCCAGCGCACCCGTCCGTCACGACCGTGATCCACGGGACCCGGCACACGCCACACCTCGAATACCGACGTTTCGTCCATCGGATCCAGCCCGACGCGCAGATAGCGAGGATCGGACCGCGCCGGTGCCGCGGCACCGAAGCCGAGTACCGCGAGCACGCCGTCGTCGTTCAGCAGTACGTCCAGGTCGGTCTCGACGTAAGCAACATCCAGCACGGGCAAACCGCGATCGCTGCTCATGCGGGAGTCATCATCCCGCGGGGGCGCGCCGGTCGGCGCGACGTCGATGGCAAAGGCATGTAAACAGAGTCCCTGAGCCCGCCGGGGTGGCCAGGCAAACCCGTATGATACACTCGCGCGCCGCAGCGGCCGCCGGTCCGGCGCCGCGCCGCCACCTCTGGAAACCCCGATGTCGCAACTTTCTCCCGCCGAGCGCGAGCTCGCCGAGCTCCTGGTCGACAGCCTGAATCTGGAAGGCGTCAGCGCCGACACATTCGAACCCGAAGCACCGCTATTCGGCGGAGACCTCGGCCTGGACTCGATCGATGCGCTCGAAATCGCGCTCGCCGTGTCCAAGCGCTACGGCTTCCAGCTGCGCTCGGACAACGACGAGAACAAGCGCATCTTCAGCTCCCTGCGCGCACTTTCGGCGCATATCGAGCACAACCGCGTCAATTGACCGCAGGTCCGGGAGTCGTTCCCGCACCGCCAGCCCGGACGCATGCTGCGGACTCGGGCGCATCGGCCGCTGTCACGCGCGGACGCCGGCTCAGACCTTGTCCACCGGCGTATTGCCACCCGTGAACTGCGTCGCCGACTGACGCCGGCGCTCGCGCAGGTCGCTCCACCAGCGTCGCAGATTCGCCAGCCCGGTCGCCGCGTAGATGGCCTTGAACAGATGCAGGCGGCGCATCACCGGGCCGCTGTCGAACACGTCGCCAGCAAGCATCGAGATCACGCCCTGCTCGACTTTCAGCACGTTGCGTGGCGAGGCGAACAGGCTGCGCATGACCGGCGAATTGAAGCGATAAATGAACCAGGAGAACACGCGCACGCCGCGGCGGATGCGTTTTTCGAACTCCCGCTGCAACGCGGCTTCGCGTTGCGGATTCCTGAGAATGTCGTCAACCAGCGCCGCCGCGTGCTTGCCGCTGTGCATCGCGAGATAGACGCCCGAGGAAAACACCGGATCGACGAAGGCGAACGCATCGCCGACCATGACGAAGCCTGGGCCGGTCATCGCGCTGGAGGTGTAGGAATAGTTGCCAGTCACGCGCACCTCGCCGACGATCTCCGCGTCGGCCATCCGCTCGACCGCGCCGGGCATGAGCTTCAACGTCTCGAGCAGGAATTCGCCGGTACGGCCACGGCGCTGCTTGAGGTATTCGGGAAAACACACGCAGCCGATGCTCATGAGCCCGTCGCTGAGCGGGATGAACCAGCACCAGCCGTAGTCGAAGCGATAGATGCTGATGTTGCCCGCCTCGTCGCCGGGGCGGCGCGTCACGCCCTTGAAGTGGGCGAAGATCGCCGCACTCTGGTGCTTCTGGTTTTTCACCTTGAGCTTGAGCGCACTGCCGAGCAGCGTGTCGCGGCCGCTCGCATCGACCAGATAGCGTGCCCTGATCGTGAGCTTCTCGCCGCTTGCTGCGGTCGCGTGCGCGAGCGTGCTGCGGTCGGCCTGGATTTCCACTTTGTCCACTTTGACACCTTCGCGCGCGTCGACGCCGCTGCGTTGGGCATTGCGGAACAGGATCTGGTCATAGTCCTCGCGCTTTACCTGGAACGCATACGGCGGGGTTTTGCCGAGCGCGCGCGCGAAACGGTAGGTGTAGTAGTTGTCACCCTTCTCGGGAAAGTCGGCGCCGAGCTTGCGTACGCCGATACCACGCACTTCCTCGAGCACCCCGAGTTCCTCGAGGATCGGCATGTTCGCCGGCAGCAGCGATTCGCCGATATGAAAACGCGGGTGATGATCCTTTTCCAGCTGCAGCACGCTGAGGCCGCGGCGTTTCAATAGCGTCGCGGTCGTCGACCCGGCCGGGCCGCCGCCAACCACGAGCACGTCGCAGCTGACGATGTCGGCCAACGCCCGACTGTCTGTCGTGTTCTCCATGTCCCGCCACCCGCCCCTACTGAGTTGTCCGGAAAGAGGCTTTGCCTCCTTTCCCGGTCGAAGCACACTGTCGCCCGACACCCTGCCAGCCGACACAGCGCCGTATCATAGCCGGCTTGCGCGCCGCTCCGGCCCGCCCTTCCGTATCGTCACGCATGAGTTCCGCTACCCCGTCGCTGCGTCTGCCACACCTTGCGCTGGCCCTGCTGATCGCCTATCCGCTGCTGCTGCTGCCGGCGCTGTGGATGCAGTTGAGCTGGCTGTCGGCACTGGCCGCGCTGGACCTGATCACACTGCTGCTGCTCGGTGGCCTGCGGCGCGGCTACCGGCCGGCCTGGACGGCCTGGTTCCTGGCGATGACCGGCACGGCGTGGCTGCTGCAGCGCAATCAGGTCGAGATCATGCTGATGCTCGTCCCGGTGCTGCTCAACGCCGGCATGGCCTGGTTCTTCGGCGGCACCCTGCTGCCGGGACGGCGCCCGCTGGTCGCACGCGCGATCCTTGCGTTCGAGGGCGAACAGCGCCTGGCCCAGCCCGGCGTGGCGCGTTATGCGCGCGGGCTTACCTGGGCCTGGACCGTGCTGCTGACGCTGCAAGCCTTGCTGATGCTGGTCTGTGCCACCGGCGCGCAGCCGAACGGCGTCTTCGCCCGCCTCGGACTGCCGGCACCGTTGCCGCTGCCCGAACCGTGGGCCAATGGATATCTTCACCTGGGCGGCTTTCTCGTGATCGGCCTGTTCTCGGTCGCCGAATTCGCCTGGCGCAACTGGCACCTGCGCCACCTGCCGCACGATAGCCCACGGCAGTACTTCACGAAGATCGTGCAGAACTGGCGCCACGTACTGCACGACGGCGCCGGCGACGACTGAACGTGCGCCGCGCTGCATGGCTTGCCGCGATCTGGCAAACCCGCGATCCTTGCGCGCATTCCGCTGGCAGGCTGTCGGGAAACATCCTGCTGGAGCGACCCAGGATGAATCTTCCGAGAGCCGACCGCGGAAGCAATCGACCCGCGGCGAACGTGGGCAAACTTGGCTTGCTCCGTTCGATTGAGCAGAGGGCAGGAGCCCTTGTCTCGACAACCCATCAGGTATTTGTTGTGCACCACGACGATTTCCGCATTCCGGCCACGCATCCAAGCCTGGCCGGCCATTTCCCCGGCAATCCGGTGGTTCCGGGCGTGGTGCTGCTCGATGAGGTCGCCGCGGCACTGCGGCGCCACCATGGCCGGCGCATTGCCGGCTTCAGCCAGGTGAAATTCGTCGCGCCGCTGTTACCCGAACAGACAGCAGTGCTGCAACTCGAACTGACGGACGAACGCCTGCGTTTCCGCGTACTGCGTGACGATGTCCTGATCGCCAGCGGCGAGGCGAACACTGCATGAGCAATCCGCACTGGACCGCTCGCCCTGAGGGCGGCGGCCACTTCGCGATCTGGCTGATCCGCTCGATCGCGCTGTACGGCGGCCGGCCGGTCGCGCGCCTGATCCTGTATCCGATCACGCTGTATTTCTATTTCCGGCGCAAGCCCGAACGCGAAGCCTCGCGCGCATTCCTGAGCCGCGCGCTGGGTCGACCCGCCCGTGCGCGAGACGTGATGCGGCACCTCCACCGTTTTGCCGGCGTGGTCCTCGACCGGGTCTTCCTGCTCGCGCGCGACGACGTGCGCCAGTTCCAGCTCGACATCCATGGCCTGGAACTGCTCCTCGACACCTACCACCAGGGCCGCGGCATGCTGCTGCTCGGCTCGCACCTCGGCAGCTTCGAGATCCTGCGCGTGCTGGCCCGGGAGAAGCCCGAGGTGCAGCTCAGGGTGGTGCTGGACAAATCGCAGACGCCGGCCGTCACTGAACTGCTGCATGCGCTGAACCCGGCCATCGGCAGCAGCGTGATCGACGCCTCCGGCGGTGGCACGGCAATCGTGCTCGGCATCAAGGACGCCGTCGAGCAGGGCGCCGTCGTCGCCCTGCTCGGCGACCGCGCGCGACCGCAGGAACCCACCCGCCGCGTGCCGTTTCTTGGCGAATCAGCGCCGCTGCCGGTCGCGCCCTACCTGATCGCCTCCGTGCTGGATACGCCGGTACTGCTGTGCTTCGGGCTGTATCGCGGTGGCAACCGCTACGAGCTGCATTTCGAGCGTTTCGCCGAGCGCATCGAGATTCGGCGCAGCGAACGCAACGCGCGCCTGGACGACTGGCTGGCGCGCTACGCCGCGCGGCTGGAGCATCATGCGCGCCTGGATCCCTATAACTGGTTCAACTTCTATGATTTCTGGCAAAGCGATCGCGTTGAGCCTGCTGTTGCCGATGGCGAGCCACGCCGCGCCTGAGCACGCCGCGTCCCAGGCGGCCTGTAGCACGGACTGCGCAAGCGTGCAGACCGTGCGCCTGATCGAGCGCCTCAAGCGGCCGCTGCCGGCGACGACCGGATACACCGAAGTGCGCTTCGTACAGATGCTCGACACACCGCTGAAATTGCGCGGCGAGCTGACCTATACGAGCGGCAATGAACTCGGCAAGCGCGTCGTGTCTCCGTACGAGGAAACCACGACCATCGCCAACGGCCAGGTCGAGATCACACGCACGGGCAAGCCGGCCAAGCGCTTCAGCCTCAAGCGCGCGCCGGCACTGGCGGGTTTCCTCGAGAGCTTCAGTGCAACACTGCAGGGCGATGTAAAGCGCCTCGAACGCAGTTATGTGCTTTCCAGCGACGGCAATGACGAACGCTGGCAGCTGCAGTTGGTGCCGCGTGAGGCAGCGCTGTCCAAGCACGTCAAGCGGGTGCTGATCAGCGGCCAGGACACCACACCGTTGTGCTTCGAGGTCGAGGAAGCCGGCGGCGACAGCAGTGTCCTGCTCGTCGACAGACTGGCCGACACGCCGCTGGACGGCGTGCCGCAGCGCACGCGATTGCAGCAGCTCTGCCAGGGCGCGCCATGACCTTGCGTGCGCGGCTGGCGCTGCTGTCGGGCTGGCTCGCGCTGCTGGCCAGCCTGTTGTTCTACGTGCTCGGCGCGCTCGAGGTCAGCACCGATCTGCGCAGCTTCATGCCGCCGGCACGTACGCCGGAACAGCGCCTGCTGCTCGACGAGATCGGCGAAGGACCCGGTTCGCGCCTGCTGCTGCTCGCGCTGCACGGCGACGAGCCCGACGTGCTTGCCGATATCAGCAAAGCGCTCGTGGTGCGGATCCGCGACGACAGGCGCTTCGTGCGCGCGCTCAACGGCGAAGGCGATCTCGGCGCGCTCGCGCAGGACCTGCTGCCCTACCGCTATCTGCTGTCGCCGACGCTGGATACGCAGGCCTTCGACGCGGACTATCTGCGCAGCGAACTCGAACAGCGCGTGCAGGACCTCGGCTCACCGGCCGCGGCCTGGCTCAAGCCGCTACTCGCCAACGATCCGACGCTGGAAATGCTGAAGCTCGCCGAAGCCTGGGCGCCCCCCGGCGAACCCGAGCGCTACGCGGACGTCTGGTTCACGCGCGACGGGACGCAGGCGCTGCTGCTGGCCGAGACCGTCGCCGGTGGCTTCGACCCGTCGGCGCAGCGCGAGGCCCAGGACGCGCTCGAGAACTACTTTCGCGACAGTGCGAAAGCGTCAACCGCGCAACTCGTGCTCAGCGGCCCCGGCGTGTTCACCGTGCGCATCAATGCGACCACGAGCGACGAGGCCAACCGCATCGGCCTGTTCGACTCGATCGGCTTCATCACGCTGCTGCTGCTCGCCTATCGTCGCGTCGGCACCGTGCTGGCCGGCGCGCTGCCGCTGGTCAGCGGAGGGCTCGCCGGCATGGCGGCACTGGCGCTGCTGTTTGGCGGCGCACACGGCATCACGCTCGCGTTCGGCTTCACCCTGATCGGCGTCGCGCAGGATTATCCGATCCATCTGTTCAGCCATCTGAGCCGCGAACGTTCGCCGGTCCGGGTGGCGCAGCTGCTCTGGCCGACGCTGGCCACCGGCGTGGCCTCGACCTGCATCGCCTACCTCGCGTTCTTCGCCTCGGGCGTGGACGGGCTGGAACAGCTCGCGGTGTTCACGATCGTGGGACTCGCCACAGCCGCGCTGACGACACGCTTCGGCCTCGTCCATCTGCTCGGCAGCCGGCCGCACGATGCGGCACAGGCGCCCTGGCTCGCCGCGCTCTGGCGTCGCGTCGCGGCGCTGCCACGGCCGCGCTGGCTCGCACCGCTGCTGGCGACCGCGGCCATCGTCGCGGTGTATCTGGCGCCGGGGCCATTCTGGGAAAACAATCTCGCCGCGCTGACGCCGGCACCGCCGGACCTCGTCACGCAGGACACGCGCCTACGCCAGGAACTCGGCGCACCGGACGTGCGCCACCTGCTCGTCATCGAAGGCGCCGACGCCGATGCAGTGCTCGCGGCCAGCGAAAGACTCGACCCGCTGCTGGCGCAACTGCAGCGCGACGGCGCGATCGCCGGCTACGAATTGCCGTCGCGCTACCTTCCCAGCGCCGCGACGCAACGCGCGCGCCAGGCGAAGCTGCCCGATGCGGCGAGGCTGCAGGATACGCTCGGTCAGGCGCTGCAGGGCCTGACGTTCAGGCCCGGCAGCTTCGATGCGTTCGTGCGCGACGTCGAAGCCGCGCGCACGCTGCCGCCGCTGGACGCGCAGCGCTTCTTCGCATCGCCGCTGGGCCTGCGCCTCAAGGCGCAGCTGCAGGCGCGCGACGGCCACTGGATCGGGCTGGTCAGCCTGATCGGCGTGAACGACAGTGCCGCGCTGATCGCGCTGGCCTCGCGCCCGGACGTGCCGGCGCGCCTGCTCGATCTGAAACACGCCTCCGAGTCCCTCGTCGCAGCGTACCGCACGCGCGTGCTCTACTCGCTGGCCGTCGCGGCGCTGCTGCTGGTCGTCGTGGTCGGTATCGCGTTGCGCCGGCGCGTCCGTGTGCTGCGTGTGCTGCTGCCGATGGCGGTGACGACGCTGCTGATCCTCGCGACGCTGCGCCTCGGCGGCGTGTCGCTGTCGCTGTTCCATCTGATCGCACTGGTGCTTGCGGCGGGCCTTGGCCTGGACTACGCGCTGTTCTTCGAGCACGCCGAGGACAACGAGCACGAGCAGCGCCGCACCCTGCACGCGATCCTCGTCTGCAGTGCGAGCACCTTCCTGGTGTTTCTGCTGCTGGCGCTGTCCTCGCTGCCGGTGCTGCGTGCAATCGGCACGACGGTGACCTTGGGCGTCGTCTTCAACTTCGTGCTCTCGCTGTTGCTCGCGCGGCCACAACGGGAGATCCGCGATGCATGATGGGCTGCCGAAATCGCAGTGGGCGGCACTGATCCCGCACCAGGGCCTCATGTGTCTGCTCGACAGCGTCGCGCACTGGGATGATGCGCGGATCCATGCGCGCAGCGGCTCGCACGCTCGCGAGGACAATCCGCTGCGCAGCGAAGGTCGCCTGCGCGCCTTGCATCTGTGCGAATACGGCGCGCAGGCCATGGCGGTCCACGGCGGACTGCTGGCGCAGGCAGCCGGAGGCCGCGCCGCACCGGGGCTGCTGGTTTCGCTGCGCGCCGTGCAGCTATCGCGCGAATACGTCGACGACCTGCCCGGTCTCGTCGACGTGCATGCGGAACGGCTGCTGGCCGCGGCGGACAGCTGGCAGTACGCATTCCGCGTCGAATACTGCGGCGAGCTGCTCGCGCAGGGGCGTGCCGCGGTGATGGTGCGGCCTTGAGTGTTCAACGCAATCCGTGGCCACCGGCGTGGCTCGAGAGAGTCCCCTTCAGGGGGCGGGCCTACACAGCGCGAGCAATGACATGACTCCTTCCCAACCCCGCGCCCTCGTCACCGGCGGCAGCGGCGACATCGGCGGCGCGATCTGCACCGCGCTCGCACGCCAGGGCGTACACGTGATCGTGCATGCGAACAGCGGACTCGCGCGCGCCGAAGCTGTCGTCGAAGCCATTCGCGGCGACGGCGGATCAGCCGAGGCAGTGACTTTCGACCTCTGCGACACCACCGCCACGCGCGCCGCCGTCGAAGCGCTGCTCGCCGACGGCACCATCTCGATACTGGTACACAACGCCGGCATTCACGACGACGCACTCATGGCCGGCATGCGCGAGACGCAGTGGCATCGCGTCATCGACGTGTCGCTGCACGGCTTCTTCCACGTCGCACAACCCTTGCTGCTGCCGATGGCGCGGCAGCGTCGCGGCCGCATCATCGCGATCTCCTCGGTCGCGGCCGTGCTGGGCAATCGCGGCCAGACCAACTACGCCGCGGCCAAGGCCGGCCTGCACGGGGCGGTCAAGTCGCTGGCACGGGAAATGGCCAGCCGTAGCATCACCGCGAACGTGGTCGCCCCCGGCGTGATTGCCGGACGCCTCAGCGACGCGACTTTTTCGCCCGAGCAGATCCGCCAGACCGTACCGATGGCGCGCGCGGGCAAGCCTGAGGAAGTGGCGGCGCTCGTTGCGTTCCTGGCCAGCGATGCGGCCGCCTACATTTCCGGCCAGATCATCGGCGTCGACGGTGCGATGAGTTGAAGCCGCGGCACTGAGGCGGCCCGCGGCAACCCAACGAAGCGTGTGGAAGGAGTGCATCGCTGACGGCGCTGCTGGCGCGACGTGTCGTCCGAGTCCAGGGGATCAACCAGGCGCAGCATCGCAGGCAGCACGGACCGCGATCGCGGCTTCGGTATCGGCGCCGGTCTGGCGACGTACCGCGCGTGCCGCCGGCGTTCACAGGCAGTGGGGTTTTTCCACCCCCCGTTCGGATCTGGGCAAAGTCGCGCGCCTGACGCAAGCTGGCCTGGCGCTATCCACAATCGGGGGAATTCCATGTTGCAACGCTGCGCTGTCGCTTCGCTGGTCCTGCTCGCCGCCACCGCCGCCCAGGCCGATACCATCACCCTTCCGCGCACCGCGCCCTACGCCGACGAGAGCGAGATCGCGACCAATATCAGGACCGAGTGCGATCTGCCGGCGAAACTGCCGCTGTTCATCGCCGAATTCGCCAAGGAGCACCGCATCGAAACGCGCTTTGCCGAGCAGGTCTCGCGCAACGACGCCGGCAAAGTCCTCGTGGTGGAGATCGACGAGGCGGTATCGCGCGGCAATGCATTCATCGGTCATCAGAAATTTTCGCGCGCAAAGGGCACGCTGTATCAGGACGGCCAGGAGATTGGCAATTTCGTCGCGCAGCGCTATTCGATGGGCGGCGCGTTTGCCGGCTACAAAGGCTCCTGCTCGGTGCTCGGGCGCACGATCAAGGCCATCGGCAAGGACGTGGCCGAGTGGATGAAGGCGCCGACCCGCGATGCGCAGCTCGGCGACCGGTAAGGCGCCTCTTCGAAGCAGACCATCGCCGGCGTCTGCCGGCCCGTTGCAGCGACGCCGGCGCGCTTTCGCCCCGGCGTCGTTGTTTTCAGTCCCGCCATTGTCCGATTGCAGGTGCGACCCGATGGACACGATCCGTTTCTACCGCCCCAGCGAAGACTACGGCGAATTCTCCAATTTCTCGCCGCACCGGATCCATCTCGACGGCAAGAGCTGGCCGACGTCGGAACACTATTTCCAGGCGCAGAAATTCCATGACCCGGCCTACCGCGAACGCATCCGGACGGCGCGTTCGCCGATGGATGCGGCGAACCTCGGGCGCGATCGCAAGCAGAAGCTGCGCCCGGACTGGGAGTCGGTGAAAGTCGAGGTCATGCGCAACGCCGTGCGCGCGAAATTCAGCCAGCACGCCGAACTGACCGCCCTGCTGCTGGCCACCGGCGACGCAAAGCTCGTCGAGCACACCGCGAACGACGCCTATTGGGGCGATGGCGGCGACGGCCGCGGCAGGAACATGCTCGGGCAGGTCCTGATGCAGGTGCGCGAGGCTTTGCGCGCCGCCGCGGCGTCCGAATGAGCTTCGGCGCGGCTACGGAGAACCCGAGACGCGCTGTTTCAGGGTGCCGTAGAACTGCTGTTGCGCATCGTTCTCCAGCGTGACACGGACATCGTGGCCACCCACGTCGCCGAGCGCCAGCGTCACGCTCTCGCGCGTGACGCTGGCATCAGCGTAGAAAAACCAGTCGTGCTGCTGGCTCCAGTCGAGCACGGCCACGAGTTCCGCCTTGTCCTTGAGTGCATCGAGCAGGCGCTGTTCGCGAACCGCGAATCCCTGCTGCAGCGCCGGATCGACCTGGCCGACGTAGGGAATCTTCAGCCCCTGCGACACCACGAGCAGTTGCGGCAGCTGACGCGGCGGGGCCACCGCGAAGTCCTCGCGGTACTGCCAGGCGATCGGTCGCTTGTCACGCTCGGATTCGGCCCGTGCCCATTGGCCGGCGCGGGCGCCGTCACGCGACGGGTCGGCCGGTTTCACAACGTCCGGGGGCGAAGCCGGTGCCGCGGGCGGCGCGGAATCGGCGCATCCGCCGAGCGCGGCCAGCATCAGCATCGCAGCAGCGGTCCGGCGCGCGCTCACGCAGCGAGCTCGAACAGCAGCGGTGCCGCCTGCGCATCACCGGCGACCGTAAGCCCTTCCAGACCCGGGCAATCGCTTTGCGCCTGCGCCACCATGCCCGCCGCCAGATTTCGCAACATGTCCACATTGCGCCGTATCTGTGCGCGCACGCCGTCGTCGTCGAGCGGGTCATGCAGCGTGCGGTTGAGCTCGTAGAACCACGGCAGCTCGCCCTGGTCGAGCATGGCCGCGGGGTTGTTCGGCGGATTGACCGCCATCCAGCGCATGAAGAACGCCTGCATCTCGATGTTGAGCTGGCGCACGGCTTCGAGTTCAGGCTTCAGGTCGCTGAACAGGCGCAGGTCGGTAAGGCGGTCCTGGAACACGATCTGGCACAGCACGCCCCAGTAGTAGGCATAGTCCCAGATCACCTTGGTCGACATGACTTCGGCATCGCCGAACAGCGGGTACTGATCCCGGTACAGGGTCAGCGTCGATTCGTAGAACGAGAAATAGATCTGCTGGTAGATCTTGGCGTACGGCCCGACCGGATCGCCCTTGCGGTCGTGCTCGATCAGCGCGCAGATGTAGCTGTTGGACATGCCGATGAAATCGCTGCCCGGCGAATAGAACGGATCGAGGAAGACGCCGGCGTCGCCGGTGATCGCCCAGCGGTCGCCGGAGAACACCTGCTTGCAGCCGTGCGAGAATCCACGCAGGAACTTGAAATCGAGGAGCTTGTCGCGGCGCGTGTCGCATTCGCGATAGACCAGCGGCTGGAATTTCTTCAGCCACTCCATCGCCTTCTCGAACGTGTTCATGGTTTCCAGCGGGTGCATCTTGGCGTCGCAGACGATGCCGACCGAATGTGCGCCCGAGCCCAGCGGGATCAGCCAGACCCAGTAACCCGGACCGCACAGGTGATTGGTCGAGCGCCAGCGCTCCGGCGGCGAACATTCCAGGCGCCAGCGCTCGTCGTTGCACCACTGGTCGATCTCGAGCTTGTCGTCGATGCGAAACCAGACCGAGTTCGCGTCGTGTCCGTTGGCCTGCGCCAGGTCGAACTTGCGCTTGAGAATGTTGGCGCGGCCAGCCGCGTCGATGACCCAGCGTGCACGCGCGACGTGCTTCTCGCCGCCGTAGTCGTAGCCGACGCTGTGGTCGCCGTCGCCGCTCGCTATGTCGACGCTGCGCACCACGGCGCCGTCGAGGAAGTCGATGCCGTGGCGGCGCACTTCTTCGCCAAGATGGTTCTCGAGGATGCCGCGATCGAGCTGATAGGTAGGCCGCGGCAATACCGCGCGCACGCCCAGCTCGGTCAACGCGGGCAGGTCCTCGCGGCCTTCGGAGTAGAAGAAGCGGAAACCGAACTTGCGGATATGTTTCTCGTCGAGGTGCTCGCTCAGCCCGATCACGGTGTCGAAATAGTGTGCGCCGATCTCGACGCTGGATTCGCCGACCTTGTGCGCGGCCAGTGGCAGCGGATGGCCGGAACGCTCTAGCACGCGCACGGCTATGCCGGGAAAGCGCTTGTGGAGCTGCAGCGCGAGGCACAGGCCCGCCAGTCCGCCGCCCATGATCAGCACATCGTGTCGCGTCTCGCTCATCGTTTCCGTCCTTGCAGTGCGGTTCATTGCCGCCGGTGCTGCCGGCGATGCTCGATCTTACCGGCGCGCGCGGTACCGCGCGTCCCGTGCGCCGCTATCCTGGCGCCTTGTCGCCGCCAGGGATACCTGCACCGTGGCGACTCATAAGCAGGCTCAGCAGCGGAGACGTCATGAGTGTCGTGATCACGGCCATGAGCATGAGCAGGGTGAACATCTCCTTGCCGATCACGCCGACATCCAGGCCGACCTTGAGCACGATCAGCTCCATGAGGCCGCGCGTATTCATCAGCGCGCCCATCGCGAACGCGTCGCGCCAGCCCATGCCGCAGACGCGCGCGCCAGCCGCGCCACCCAGCACCTTGCCGACGATGGCGAGCAACAGGATCAGGCCGAGCGTGGCCAGTCCCATGCCGCCGAAGGCATCGGTGCTGGTATTGAGTCCGGCCAGGGCGAAGAACACCGGCATCAGTACCAGGACAGCGACGTGTTCCAGACGCTCGACCAGGGTATCCAGGAGCTGGTCGTCGCGCGGCAGGCAGATACCGAACAGAAAGGCGCCGAACACCGCGTGCAGCTGAAGCCACTGGGTCAGTGCCGCGAAAGCGAACGTGATGATCAGCAGCAGCGCCAGCACCATACCGTCGGGCCGGCCATCGTTGGCATGCCGACGCAGCAGCGCCGCCACGGCCGGTCGCACCAGCGCGAAGGCCACGATGCCGAGCACGACGAGGCCGGCAAGCATGCGCGTTAAACCAAACCAGCCGCCATCGGCCGCGATCAGTGCGACGACGAGTGCCAGCAGTATCCAGGCCAGCACATCGGCCACGGCTGCCGCGATCAAGCTAAGCGCGCCGACCGGGGTACTCGCCAGCCCTTTGTCCTTGAGGATGCGCGCGAGCATCGGGAAGGCGGTGATCGCCATCGCAGTCGCCACGAACAGGGCGAACGGAAGGAGCGCGACGCCTTCCGGCGCGAGCTGCGGATGCAGCCATGGCGCCATCGCGAGCCCGAACAGGAATGGCAGCAGCATGGACAGCCCGCCGACCCAGGCCGACGCGACCATTTGAGAACGCAGCCCAGTCGGCATGCGCAACTCGGCGCCGACAATGAACATGAAAAGCACGAGGCCGATCTGGCTGATACCGGCCAGCGCCGGCAGGCTCTGCGGCGGGAACAGCGCCGCGTGCAGGTCCGGCGCGACATTGCCGAGCAGGATCGGACCGAGCGCCAGTCCCGCGATCATCTCGCCGATCACGGCCGGCTGGCCCAGATAGCGCAGCAGCAGCGCGAGCACACGCGCGGTGCCGAGAATCACCACCAGTTGCAGCAGCAGCATCGAGTTCCCCATTGGCTACGCCCGCTCCGGGGCCGTTGCCGTATCCGTAGGCGTCGGATGGCCAGCCGTGTCCGGATCGATGACCTGGATCGGGGTGTTGCGCGCAATCCCGTAGGTGCGCACGACCGAGCCAGCCTCGACGACGCGGCCGAAGACATGCGAGGTGATACGGCAGAAATCGCGCAGCGGCTTGAAATGGCTGCGGCGGAACTCGCCCGCATAGCGCACCTCGATCGGCACGGCGGCAACGCGCGTGCGCAGACGCCGTGCCGCTTCGATGAGGATGTCGGCCTCGAACACGAAGCCCTGCGGCGCCACGTCGACCGCCAGTTTCACGACTTCGCGCGGATACCAGCGCTGACCGCTTTGCGAATCGACGAGACGCTGCCCCACGGCCCAGGCGATGCCCCAGTCGGCGATGTCATTGGCGACATGGCGGATCCACGGCTGGCGCTCACGCCCGATCAGGCGTGCGCCGACGACGATATGTCCGGGCAGGCCTGCGGCGGCGCGCAGGATGCGCGGGATGTCGCCGTAGTGGTGCTGGCCGTCGCCATCCATGGTCAGCACGCCGTCGACATCCAGCTCCAGGGCGCGCCGGAACCCCGCACGCAGTGCATTGCCCTTGCCGCCGGGTCGTTCGTGCCGGATCAGATGGATCGGCAGCCCGGCCAGAGCGGCGACCGTGCCGTCGCTGGAGCCGTCGTCGACGACGATCACCTGCTCGCTGTGCTGCAGCGCGCCCTGGACGATGGCGCGGATCGCGCGCTCCTCGTTGAGGCAGGGAATCAGTACGGCGGCACGCGGCAGCGTCATGGCATCACCTGCGCGACCAGCGCGAACGAGGGACCGGCATCGATGCGCAGCGTTGCCGGTTCACCCACAGCGAGCGCCTGCAGCAGCGCAAGGCTGTCGGCACAGGCATTGCGCGCCCGCAGCGCTCGCGCCCAGTCCAGCGTGGGTTCGCTCGCCACCCCCGCCGTGGTCGCGGCGCTCAGGCGCAGGCGCGCGCCGACGGTGGCCGGCCCGTCGGGCGCCAGCACCAGCGCCAGCGCGAAACCGCAGTCGAACGGGATCGTCGTGCACAGCGGGCCGACGGCCGCCGCGTCGTAGACGACCAGCAGCACCGGCGCCGCGTCGTCGGCCGCCTGCACGGCCGCTTCGAACAGGCCGCTGCCGAAGCTGTGGACCCAGGCGCTGACCGCCGTCGACGGCGCACGGCAGCCAGTGGCGATGCCCCAGTAGCCCGCAGCCGCGTTGTGGACGGAATTGTGGAATTTTGTCGGCGACAGCTCGCGCGGTGCCGTGGCCAGCGTCGAGCACATGTAGTGGGTGATTGCGATGTCGCCCTGGGTAGAACTGAAGATGCACGGCAGCGTAGCCGGATCGGCCTGGGCCATGGCACACGCTTCGGCCGCTGCCTGGGTGGCGTAGAGCACCGTGTCCGGCGCGCGCCGCCGTTCGACCGCGGGAAGCAGCGGCGGTGCGGGCCGCGGCGGCTCCGACGGGTCCGGCACGTCGCCGCCGCGCAGGGCCGCGGCGGCAACCGGCCAACCGGTCAAGCCCAGCGCATAGATGCCGATACCGGCCACGCGTACGACGACCTCGCTCATGCGCGGTCCCCGCGTCCGAACACCAGCACGGCGTTGTTGCCGCCGAAGCCGAACGAGGACGACAGCGCGACCTGCGGCGCACGGTCGACATTGTCCTGCGCAAGCTGCGGACCACACAGGGGATCGGGCACGTCGCAGTTGAGCGTGCCCGGAATGAAGCCCTGCTCGAGCGCGATCAGGCAGGCCACCGCATCGACGATGCCGGCCGCGCCGAGCGTGTGGCCGGTCCAGCCCTTGGTCGAACTCGCGCGCGTGCCGGCCGGAAACGACTCGGCGACAACGACAGCCTCGACCGCATCGTTGGCTGGCGTCGCCGTGCCGTGCAGGTTGACGTAGTCGACCGCGGCCGCCTCGAGTCCCGCGCGCTGCAGCGCCGCGTCGATGGCCAGGCGCGCGCCGAGTCCCTGCGGATGCGGCGAGGACATGTGGTGCGCATCGCTGGACTCGCCCCAACCGAGCAACTGTGGTGCGGCGCGATCGACAGCGCCGCGTTCGAGCAGCGCGAAACCGGCGGCTTCGCCGATGGAGATGCCGCGCCGTGCCACATCGAACGGCCGGCACGGCGCGTCGGAAACCAGCTGCAGCGCGTTGAAACCGAACAGCACGCTATCGCACAAGGTGTCCACGCCACCGACCACGGCCGCGTCGGCCCAGCCGTGGCGGATCAGGCGTTCGGCCTGGGCGAATACCTTGGCGCTGGACGAACAGGCCGTCGCCACCGTGCAGGCCGGCCCGGTCGTGCCGAGCACCCCCTGTACGAAGGCCACGAGCGAATGCGGCGAATGCAGCAGGAAATTGCGGTAGGGCGGCGCAAAGCCACCGTCGACGCCAAGTTGGCGGTAGGCCTCTTCGGTCGCGCCGATGCTGGCGGTGGAGGTGCCCAGCACGACCGCGACGCGGTCGGCGCCGTAGCGCCGCACCGCAGCGCGCGCAGTATCGAGGAAACCGTCGGCCGTGAGGCCCTTCCAGGCCAGGCGGTTGTTGCGACAGTCGATCGCGGCGAACGCGTCCGGCACGGCGTCCTGTTCGAGGCCATCAACCCGGCCGATCCAGCATTCCAGCGGCGCGCTGCTGAAATCATTGGCCCGCAGTCCGCCGCGGCGCTCGCGCAGCGACCGGGTGAACGCGGCCACGCCGCGGCCGGCGGCCGAAGTGGCGGTATGGGCCGTCACGGCCAGGGGTGGAATGGGGGATGGCAAGCGCGGCACCTTAAGGCAGTCCTGAACAAGTCCTTGCGCTGTCGCCCCTAGGCTCAGCACCCGATCTCCACGTGCTCCGCCAGGCACCTGCCGCGCAAGCAGCCTGGCCGCCCCCGGACCGAGGGGCTGCAGAAGCAAGAACCGGTTCGGGTTTCGACGCTTCCATGGGGTTGCGGATTCACCCGGCTTGCACCGCCGGGGCGCACGACTATACAACGGCGATTGCATTCATGAATCCCTGCCCCCTCCGCGCACGATGACTGCTTCTTATTCGCCTTTTCGTGACGGCCCCTGGCGCCATCTGGGGGACCGCGATGTCTGGCACTCCCTGCTCGTGACAGCGCTTGCCGTCGTGCTCAGCGGCGGCCTGCTCTGGCTGTATGTCTTCCTGCGCACCGTGCATCTGGCCCGGGTCGCTCCGCTGCGGCCGCGGGCAGCCGCGACGCTGCTGCTATTCGGCAAGCGCCTCGACGCCGGAGCCATCGACGCCGACTACGTCGCACGTCTGTCCCGCGCCCTCGCACTGGTCCGCGAAGGGCCCTACGCGCTGCTGTTGCTCGGCGGGCACACCGGCGCCGGGCTCAGCGAGGCCGCTGCGGCGTTGCAATGGCTGCAACAACATGGCCTGCCCACGGAGGCCGACGTGCGCTGCGAGGACGCCTCGACCGACACGCTCGAAAACCTGCGCAACGCACGCGACCTGCTCGGTCCGGACGCCGCCGAACGCATTGCCCTGGTCAGCAGCCGCTATCACCTGCCGCGCTGCCTGATGCTGGCCCGTTCGCTCGGCCTGGATGCGGAAATCGTCGCCGCCGAGCCACGCCTGCGCGGGAACGCCAGCCTGCTGGTGCGGCTCGTGCTGGAGGCGAGCTACTGCCTCTGGCTCGGCGTCGGCCGGCGCTGGGCGCAGCTCATCGGCCACCAGCGCATGGTCGACCGCGTGACCTGAGTCCGGCACCGCGGCAATCGCCCGCGTCCGCGACGCCGCCTGGCGTAGTGCGCCAACCCCTGAGTTTCCGAACATTGCGGTGTCTTGACCCGGACTGTCTTGTCCGAAAACCTGGCGGCCGGCACACTCGCCGCGGGCCGGCCGGCCCACCCATCGATGGAGCGATCATGCTGCGTAATAGATTTGTTCTTATTTTGCTTTTGCCGATCCTGTTGCTGCTGAGCGGCTGGCGCGAAGCGCCGCTGGTCAATCCAGACCCGATCGCGATTCCGGCCAAGGCCAAGAGCGCCGATGTCGCCCGGGTCGTCAAGAAGGCGCTGGTTGCGCGCAAGTGGATCGTGTCGGAAGACAAGCCTGGCGCGATCAAGGCCACCTTGCTCGTGCGCGAGCACAAGGCGCGCATCGCGATCGACTGGAACGCCAAGGACATCCGCATCAGCTACATCGATTCGGAGAACCTCAACTACACCGAAAAGAAAGGCCAGAAGCTGATCCACCAGAACTACAACAGCTGGATCAACAACCTCGTCGTCGACATCAGCGGCGAACTCACCCTGATGTAAGCGCAATACCTCCGGGGCCGGCCGCGACGCGCTCGCCCGGCCCCGCGTTGCCAGCGCGCCGGTGGCATGACCCCGCCTCGGCCGGTTCGCGCAGCACACGCCTGCGGCACAGGGACGCGGCACCGGGCTGGTGCACGGCCACAGGCTACTATCGGCGCTCCTCCCCTGCGCCCTCCGCCGACCGCGCCGCCATGACCGAGACCGCCGTATCGCGCCTGCAAACCTTCCTGCACGGCCTGCAGGACCGCATCTGCACCGCCCTCGAACAGATCGACGGCGAAGCCCGTTTCAGTGAAGACAGCTGGCAGCGCCCGGAAGGCGGCGGCGGACGCTCGCGCGTGCTCAAGCAGGGCGGCGTATTCGAGCAGGCTGGCGTGGGCTTCTCGCGCGTGCAGGGCGAACGCATGCCGCCATCCGCCACCGCGCAGCGGCCGGAACTCGCCGGACGCAGCTGGAGCGCACTCGGCGTCTCGCTGGTACTGCATCCGCACAATCCCTACATCCCGACCACGCACATGAACGTGCGCTACTTCGAGGCGCACAAGCCCGATGCGGACCCGGTCTGGTGGTTCGGCGGCGGCTTCGACCTGACGCCGTTCTATCCGTTCGACGACGACGTGCGGCACTGGCACGAAACCGCGCGCACCGCGTGCGCGCCGTTCGGCGAGGAGGTCTATCCGCGCTACAAGCGCTGGTGCGACGAGTATTTCTTCCTCAAGCACCGCAATGAGACGCGCGGCGTCGGCGGGCTGTTCTTCGACGATCTCAACGACGGCGGATTCGAGCACTGCTTCGCGCTGACCCAGTCCGTCGGCAATGCGTTTCTCGATGCCTATCTGCCCATCGTCGAACGCCGCCGCGCCCTGCCCTTCGGCGAGCGCGAGCGCGAGTTCCAGCTGTACCGGCGCGGCCGCTACGTCGAGTTCAACCTCGTCTGGGACCGCGGCACCCTGTTCGGCCTGCAGTCGGGCGGACGCACCGAATCGATACTGATGAGCTTGCCGCCGCGCGTGCGCTTCGAATACGGCTACCAGCCCGAGCCCGGCAGCGCCGAGGCGCGCCTGGCCGATTACCTCGTGCCGCGCGACTGGTGAACGATAGCGACCTTGGTCGACACACCGGCGCCCCGGATACTGCAAGCCACGGCCATGCGCTAACCTCGTCGGGCTGACTGGCTCGGGCAATCCCGGGTGCCGGTCTCGACGGGGCGCGCACCGACGCGCGCACGAACGGCAAGGTCGCGCACGGCATCGGATGGCCGTGGGTAACCAGAAGGCAACCTGCATTGATGAAATCCCGGCTCGATTTCCTGCGCGGCACCGCCCAGCTCGCGGGCGAAGGCTTCCTCGGCGCCCTCGATGTCGTCGAAGGCATGCATCAGGCTGTGCTCGATCCGTTCGCGCGCCTGCTGCCGTTCGGCCAGCTGATCGCGCGCACCACCGATTTCGTCTATGCGCGGCTGCGTGACGTCGGTCATGTCGCCAGCACCGCGGCGATCGGGTCGCTCGGCCTGTACGAGCGCTACGTGCTGCCGCGCAGCAGCGACGAGGCCGAGCACAACGCGTCGAACGCCTGGATCAGCGCGCTGAACGGCGCGATCGGCGACCACCTCGAAACCACGCGGAATCCGCTCGCGCTGCGCCTGGAGTTCTGCCGCAATGGCCGCGCGCTGGCGCTCGACGCGACTACGCTCGCACGCGAGCTGCCCTGCTCCAACGGCACGTTGTACGTGTTCGTGCACGGCCTCGGACTCAACGACAGCCAGTGGCAGGATCGCGACGGCGACGATTTCGGCACGCGTCTGGAACGCGACCTGGGCGGCAGCGCCGTGCGCGTGCGCTACAACAGCGGGCGACGCATCTCTGCTAACGGCCGCGATCTCGCGCGCCGCCTGCAACAGCTCGTCGACACACATCCCGGCAACATCGAGCGCATCGTGCTGATCGGCCACAGCATGGGCGGTCTGGTCTGCCGCAGTGCCTGCAGCCATGCGGCGCGTGCGGAACTGGCCTGGCGTGACAGGCTCGCCTCGGCCATCTGCCTGGGCTCGCCGCACCTCGGTGCGCCGCTCGAACGCATCGGCGGCCGCCTCAGCGCCGCGCTGGAATCGCTGCCGTATACGCGCTCGCTGGCCAAACTGACCGAGCGTCGCAGCGCCGGCGTGAAGGACCTTCGTCACGGCTGGTGCAGCGACCGCGACCGCGCGCGCGGCGAACGCAAGGAACAGGCCCTGCTGGAACCGCTACCGGACATTCCCGGTGCGCGCTGGTACCTTGCCGCCGCAACCCTCGCCGGCAGCAGCGACGGTACGCGCGCCCGCTGGATCGGCGACGGCCTCGTGCCGGTGCCCAGCGCGCTGGGCCAGCACGCAGACCCGAGTCAGTCGCTGCAGCTGCCGTCCGAACAGCGGCATGTGTTCCGCGGCTTGGGACACATGGATTTGTTGATTCATCCGCTCGTATACGAACGGATCCACGGCTGGCTCGAACCGGGTTAGCCGCGCCTCACGCGCGGCGGATGTCGTGCTTCTCGCGTACTTCGTCGATGCGCGCCTGCACGCCCGGTGGCACGTGGCCCTTCTCGGCCTGGGCGAAGATCTGCCCGAGCACGCGCCGCTCGTCCTCGTCGACGAGCTGATCGCGCAGCGCTAGGCCGAGCAGGAAGTTGATTTCGCCGATGTCGAGCTGGCCGTCGTCGGCGAACACGGGGATCGACTGGAACGCGATCTCGATATGGCTCTTGGCTTGGGGCATCACGGAAACTCCTTGTGGCCAGGCATGAAACGCAATGCGCCGCCGCAACGGGCAGCGACGCGTCCAGTCCGGGACAATAGCCTGCCGGACCTCCATACGGCCAGTAGCACCGGGCGTCGTCGATCGTTCGCCGATCAGCCTGCCTATGACGCAGAAGGTCCGCCTGTAGCGCGCTACCGTTCGCAAGGTTGCCCGGTGCCGTCCACACAACGCGCACGCGCCGTCACCGGCAGCGCCGAGGAATAGTTCGCGAGCACGCCCTGCTGCGCGCCAGTGTTGACGTAGTTGGTCAGGCGCGTCGCGATCACGGGCAGGCCGGTCAGCCGCAGGCCTTCGCGCGAGGGTCGCAGTGCGACGGGGCCATTGCCGAAAAGGGCCTGGCCGAGTTTCAGCGTGACGTTGCCCACTGCGTTCAGCGGTTCGCCGGGCCCGCCGCCGCAGATCTGGTTCATCGGTCCGTGGAAGCGGGTTCCGAGCAATGGATCGGGTGGGCCGCCGCCAGGCACGGTCACGGCCAGCGCGGTGGCCGGATGGCGCGCGCTGGCTTCGCAGCCGCCGAACTGCGGCGCACCGGAATCGACGAGCACGACCGCCTCACGATCGACGATGAGCACGGCCTGGCGTTCGATCACGGAAAACGGCGCGAGCGCGTTGTACATGGCGCGGAACGGCGGCAGCGGCGCGGTAGTGCCTGGCGGAAGCAGCGTGGGATTGGTATAGAAACGCTTGGTTGGAAACATCTGCACAAATGACGTCGTGGCACCGATGCCTTCGCGCGTGTCGAAATCGGCGCTGATTTCGTCCGCGGCGAGCACGGCGCTGACTGCGTCGACGGCGCGCTCCAGCGGATAGGTCAGGGTCAGGCTGCGATTGTCGGCGACGGCGCTCGCGAGCACGTAACGATCCTGCGGGTCGGTGACCGCATCGGCGAGCGTGAGCTGCTGCGCACCCGGCAAGAAATGCCTGACCACGCTGGAAAGCGTGCCGCGTGGACGGTCGGTCGGATCGATACGGAACTCGTCCAGCGCGACCGCAGCGGCGCCGAAGTAGGTGCCCGCGGCCACATTGATCACGGCGCTGTAGCCGCTCAGACCACCGCGCGGATTGCCGAGGTCACGCGTGGGCAGGGCCGTCCAGTAACCGCCCGGCGCGGTCCACGCGGCGGCGAGTGCTGCGCAATTGCGCGCCACGCCCGGTACGTTGCCGATCGCGCGATCAGTGGCCGTATTCGGCTGCACGGTGGCGATTTCGATGGCCTCGACCCAACCCTCGAACGTGCGCGCCTGTGCATCCGGCGGCATGCCGGCAAGCGCCAGCGGCTGCAGACGCCGGCCCGGGTGGTCGGGCAACGGCGCGCCAAGCGCCGGCAACAGACAGGTCGAATCGTCGCTGATCAGGAAGGCGCCGCTGCGCCCGCCGTCGGTGCCGATCGCGCCACTCCAGCTGTCACGCCCGGCGAGGTAGATATTGAGCACGAGCGCGGTGTCGCCGATATTGCCCTCGGCGACACGCAGCTGCACGATCCGGCCTTGGTCGCTGTTGTTGGCCAGCGCAATCAGCGTAGTGTTGCCCGCGCTCGCGGTGTAGTACGGAAAGATCAGTACCTGTCCCTGGTCGCGCACACCCAGTACGACAGCATGCGCGCTCGCGGCAACGCCGAGTCCGGCAGCCAGCAGCAGTCCCTGCAAACCCTTGTGCATCCCCTTCTCCTCGATCACGGTGTCTACGCGACACAGACGATGCCGCGTGCGCGATGACGACTCACGGCGGTATGGGCTGTGACGCACGAACCGGGGATTTCCCCCAGTGTTCCGGGACAGACGCGGAGAACCGCGCAAGATCTGATCAAAAAGATTCCGACTTTTACACACGCACTCGCTGGTCGCGCGCCGGACGCCGGTGGTGCTGCCCGAGCGCTCCGTCGATGGCTGCAAGCGAACGCTCCTTGCGCACGTCGGGGGAGATCACCAAGGCGGTTCGCGACACGGCCGCGGCGCGATGACATCGCGGCACGACGTCACGGCCCCGATCCGCAACGCCGTGCAGCAGATCGTCGAAGCGCGCATGACGACATCGCGTGTCGATGTCCGGATCGCGCGAACCGGCGGGCCGCGCCTGGCGCGTCAGCCCGAGATCGCGAGCCGCTCCGAGCGGTATACCCACGCCGTCAGCAGCGCCGCGACGGCGGCGGTGGCGCAACCGCAGGCCAGGCACAGCAGCAGTTGCTGCGCACTGACCGGTTCGGCGCGGACCAGCCGCGTGATGATCAGGTGCTGGCTCAGCAGCGGCACCGCGAACATCCAGGCCTGCGCCTTGATCGGCAGCACCGCAAGCATCGCGGAGGGCAGCATCGGCACGAGCAGCAGCAGCGACAGGTAGGTCTGCGCCTCGCGATAGCTTTTCGCGAACGCGGCGATCAGCGTCTGCAGGCAGCTCGCGAGCAGCACGAGTGGCACCATCACGAGCAGCGCGATGGCGGCGAAGCGCGGCCCGAAGTCGAGCACCATGCCGATCTTCTCGGTCGGAATGAAGCGGCCGGCCTGAGCGAACGCGAGCAGCGACAGCGCGAGACTCGCCATCGCAAACGCGAACGTGGCGGCGAGCTTGCCCGCCAGGATGCGCCAGCGTGCAACCGGATTGGCAAACAGCGGTTCGAGCGACTGGCGTTCGCGCTCGCCGGCGGTCGTGTCGATGGCGAGATACATGCCGCCCATGAAGGCCGACAGGATCAGGAAATACGGCAGCATTGCGAACAGCAGCGCGCTGCGACCCTGCGGCGTGGACTGGTCGCGCGAAGCGACCACGAGCGGCGAGGCGACCGCCGGTGACAGCCCGCGCGCCATCAGGCGCATGGCACCGCTCTGGCTCGAATAGGCCTGCAGCAACCCACGCAGACGTTCGACCGGCGTAGCGGAGTCGCGCTGCGACGAATCGAACAGCAGCTCGACCTGGGCGGTCTTGCCAGCGCGCCAGGCCTCGCCGTAGCTCGGCGGAATGCGCAGCACCATGTCCTCGTCCTGCGCGCGTACGCGCGCCTCGCCGTCGTCGACCGGCGGCTTCGGACGCACGCCGTTCTGCTTGAGGAACTCGACGAGGTTGGGCGCGTGCTCGACACCGACGATCGACACCTCGATCGGCTTCTCGCCGCGGTCCAGCTCGCGCGTGATCATCAGCGAGGTCAGACCGGCGAACAGCAGCGGGCCGAGCAGCGGGCCGAGGATCAGCGCGTTGGTGATGGTGCGGCGGTCGCGCAGGTTCTCGATGACTTCCTTGAGGAACACGATCATCACGGTATTCATGCGAGTAGTGACTCGGCAGTTCATTGAACGGAGATTTCGGATGGATTTCGCCACGAGACTAGGCGCGGCGAGGAGACGTACGGGATAGTACGGCGACGAGCTGCAACGACGTATCGCGGCGAAAGACGCCGAAATCGTTCGGTGAACTGCCGAATCACTACTCTAGTCCCTCGTCGCTGCCGATGATGCGCACGAACGCTTCCTCGAGGTTGCTTTCGCCGGTTTGCGCGCGCAGCTCGTCGGCGCTGCCGCTGGCCACGACACGGCCCTTCGCGATCACGACGATGCGATCGCAGAGCGCGGCGACCTCCTGCATGATGTGGCTGGAAAACAGCACGCAGCGGCCTTCCGCGCGCAGCTGCAGCAGGAAGCGGCGCATCGCGCGCGTGGCCATCACGTCGAGGCCGTTGGTCGGCTCATCGAGGATGATGTTGCGTGGATCGTGTACGAGCGCGCGGGCGATCGCGGTCTTGACGCGCTGGCCCTGCGAGAAGCCCTCGGTGCGGCGCGCGGCGATATCGCCCATGTCCAGTGCGGCGATCAGGCTGTCGCAGCGCGTCTTCATGGTCGCCTTGTCCAGTCCCTGCAGACGCGCGAAGTATTCGATGTTCTCGCGCGCCGTCAGGCGCTTGTACAGGCCGCGCGAATCCGGCAGCACGCCGAGACGGCGGCGTACCACGTCGGGCTGCTTCGCCGCATCGGTGCCATCGACGCGCACGGCGCCGCGGTCCGGCGTCATCAGGGTGTAGAGCATGCGCAGAGTCGTCGTCTTGCCCGCGCCGTTGGGACCGAGCAGGCCGGTGATCTCGCCGTCGCGCGCGACGAAGCTGACGCCGTCGACGGCCTTTACCGCACCGAACGCCTTGTGGAGATCATCGACCTCGATCATGGGCTGGCTCCGTTGTAGTCGAGGAAGAACGGCGTCGCGCCCATGTCACCGACGCAGCCGGCGTCGAGTGTGTCGGTCTCGAGCTTGTCGATGAAGCGCGCGAGCAGGCGCGGGATGCAGCCGCGGCCGATGACGTTGTGCCCCTGCCCCGGCGCGACCAGATGGCGCGAGCGGCTCAGGCCCTTGGCGACCTGATCGCCATAGCGCGCCGGCGTGACCGGATCGTACTGGCCCGACAGCAGCAGGCTCGGAATGTCCGACTTCAGCGGCTCGTGGAAATCGGCCGGACGCTGGCCGCGCGGCCAGACCTCGCACTGGGTGCGCAGCGCCGCAGTGAAGTCGTCGCCGAGGATCAGCGCTGCCTGCTCGGGCTGCGCCACGAGCAGGTCGGCATCCTCGGCACAGATCACCGACAGGCCCATGCCCGAAGTCAGTGTCGCGCCGAGGTCGGCCGTGATGAGGTTCGCCTGACCCATCAACGGCGCGGCGTTGCCCGCGGCGGCCTCGTGGATCGCGAGCGGCAGCAGCGCCGCGGTTTCCGGCGCGTAGGCATACAGCCGCACGAGGCCGGCGAAGGTGTCCGCGTCGAGCGTGGCACTCAGCAGCGCGAACGTCTGCGGATCGCGCAGAGTGACCGCGAGCGGGCTTTCCTTGAGCCGCGCGCGCAGCGCGTAAAGATCCTTGTATACATCGCCGAAACGTTCACGGCAGGCCGCTGCCGCGTCGCAGAGCGCGAAGCGCGCGCGCAACGCGTCGTCGAGCGAACGCGCGAAATCCGCGCCGAGCACCACCTCGTTCGGCGCCACGCCGTCGAGCACGAGGCTGCGCACGCCCTGCGGATGGCGCCGTGTGTACTGCTGCGCGACGCGCGTACCGTAGGAGATCCCGATCAGGTTGTACTGCACCCCGCCCAGCGCCTGGCGCAGCGCTTCGAGATCCTCTACGGCGATGCTGGTCGTGTACTGCGTCGCATCGGCATTGGCCTGGATGCGGCGCAGGCAGTCCTGCGTCATCGCGCGTGCACCGGCCGCAGCGGGCGCGTGCGCGTGCGCCGCCTTGACGACGTCGCCGCCCTGCTTCGCCGTGTCGTCCTCGCAGCGCAGCGCATTCGATCCACCGGTACCGCGCTGGTCGAGCAGGATCACATGCCGCGCGCGGCGCGCCAGCGCGAGCGCTCCGGCCACCTGCGACCACGATTCGGTCGCCGCCTGTCCCGGCCCGCCGGCAAGCAGGACCAGTGGATCGCTCTTGACCGGAACCGCGTCGCTCCGGATCAGCGCGAGCCGGAACGCGATGCGCGGGCCGTCCGGCTGGGCGCGGTTCTCCGGTTGCGAGAAGTCCGCACACCAGGCCGCCGTCGTCGCTGCCGAGCGCGGTTGGCTCAGCTCGCAGCGGCGGAACTCAAGGCTGCCCAGCGGCAGCACGTCGTTGGCTGCGGCCGGCTGGGCCAGCGACAGCATCACCGCGCCGAGAATCGCGAGCATCTGCATTCCTTGAGAGGCGAGCAGCGAAGTTTAGCCGCTGTCCCCGCTGCCGCCGCATCGGTCGGCAGTCATGTTCCGTCGCAGCGCCATCGGCGCGCGGCCATCCCCGGCGGGTGTCGCGTCGCCGCGAATCAGCAGGCACTCGCCGTCGCCGCGGAACCGATCGCCGACAGGAACAGGTTGACGACGCTCGTACTGGCGCGCGCGCGGTTGAACAGCAGGTCGGCGACCAGCGCACCGACGACCGCGAGATGGACGAAATAGCCCCAGCCAAGGTAATCGCTGAACACGATCGCGTGCAGCCAGTCCTGCTGGAACAGGTACAGATAGCCCACGCTCAGCGCCGTCAGCAGCAGCACGGCGACCGGCAGCAGCAGCTGCGACCGCGCACCGCGACGCACGTAGAGCACGACGCCGAGCAGCGCGAACATCAGCGCGTTGGCGCCGGTGAAGATACGGAACTCGCGCAGCAGTGCGACCCGGACCTCGGCGTACTTGCCCTCGATGAACGTGGTGAGGCGGCCACCGGGCTGCAGCAGGTCGGCGAGTCTCCCGGGCGGCAGCGTCGCATCGAGCATCTGCGAGAGCTTCTGCCGGCACGGGCAGGCTGGGTCGCGCATCTCGGCGACCACGGCCTCGACCAGCGGCACGACGCGCTGCGTCACCTGACGCTTCAGCGAGGCGACCTGCTCGGGATGCTTTTCCGCCAGCCGCTGTGCGAACTGGCCGACGGCCGAACGCTCCACGGCGCTCAGCGAATCACCGACACGCGCGGCGACTTCGCGCTTGAGCAGCTCCTGCGCGAACGCCTCGATGCGGATCGGGCTTGCGAACGACAGCAGCAGCGCCGCGCCGAACAGCAGCGTGCCGACGAGACTGATCAGGCCGACGAACAGACGCATGGTGGAAGCCCCTGGGTGGCGAGGGCCGAATGTACCGGACTCAAGAGCAATTGAGTAAGGGCAGGGAGCAGCGGGAAACGAGTGTGGCAAAGCCCACTCGCCGCGGTCACTCGATGCTCACTCCCCTTGCCGGCTTGCCAGTGGAGAGTAGAGAGGACCGCGAGATCACTGGAAAGCAAAGCCCGTCGCCGCCGCTAATCGTTTCTCACTCCTCTCTACTGTTTCTAGCTCGCAACCACCTGCTCCCCTTGCCAGCGCGCCAGATCGCCGAGCGTCACGACCTGCCCGCCGCAGACCACGGCGACGGCGTGACGCACGCCGGCCAGCGCCCGATGTCGCGCATACAGCGGGACCGGTGCGATGCCGCAGGCGGGCTCGATCATCTGGCCCGGGTCTTCGGCCAAGCGCACGCAGGCGGCCGTGGCCTCGGCGTCGCTGACCGTCAGCGGCGCGACCTCGAACTCGCCGCACTCGGCGATCGACGAACATCGGCTGCCCGCCGCGCGGACGTCACGAGTCATCGCGCCGCGGGCGGCGCGCGCGGCTACACTCAGGGTCCACCGCCGAGCGGAGCGCCGATGAGCCGACCCGAGTTGACCAACCTGCTTGCGGGCCTGGATCGCGGCGATCCTGCGGCGCAGGAGCAGTTGTTCGCGCTCGTGTACGACGAACTCAAGCGTGTCGCGCGCGGACATTTGCGCCGCGCGCAGGGCGGGCTGACGGTGAATCCCACCGCACTGCTGCACGAGGCGTGGATCCGCTTTGCGCGCGGCAACGGCGAGATCCACGGCACCGCGCATTTCTACAACGTCATCGCGCAGGCGATGCGCCAGATCATCATCGACACGTCGATCCGCAAGTCCACGCCGCGGCATGGCGGCGGCCTCGTGCGGACCGAACTGACCGACCGCATCGAGCAGCCGGACAAGCCGCTCGACGAACTGCTCGCGCTCGAAACGGCATTGGTGCAACTCAAGGCGTTCGATCCGGAACTGGCCGAACTCGTGGAATGGCATTCGTTCGTCGGCCTGCCGCTCAACGAGATCGCCCGCGTGCGCGGCGTGAGCGAACGCACGACCAAGCGCCACTGGTCGATCGCACGCGCATTTCTCGGCGATGCGATTCGTCGCGGGGGTTAGCGCAGCGCCGCCCGCAGCGCCGTCAACAGCGGATCGCGCGGCGCAAGACGTTCGAGCTCGGCGATGCTGCGCGACCGCAGCGCGGGCGCTGCGGTACGCGCCGCAGCGTCCGCGCCGGGCGTCAGTCCGTCGAGCGCGAGTTCGGCATCGGCGCGCGCCTGACCCAGCGCGCCGAGCCAGCCCAGCTGCTGCCGCAGCGCCGCCGCGCGTCGATGCGCCTGCAGCGCGGCAGCGATATCGCCGCGGCGCCGCGCCGCAGCACCGGCATAGGCCGACAGATCGACCAGTTCGAATCCGGCGTGGCGTTCGGGCCGCATCAGTTCGCGTATCGCCTCGTCCAGTTGCGCATCGCCGCCCGCGGCGCCAAGCAGCCCGTGGGCATACCAGCGCTGCGCGTGATCGCCGCGACCGTTGGCCAGGAACAGCGCTTCGGACTCGCGCAGCCGGAGCTGCGCCGCGTCCGTATTGCCGAGCGCGAGTTCGATGCGACCGCGAGTGATCAGGCTGCCTGCCACGCTCACCGGACTTCCGCTGCGCATCTGCGCCAGCGCCGCATCGGAGTGCTGCACAGCACGCGCGTAGTCGCTGCGATAGAAGTCGATCGCGGCCCGCACGTGAGCGGTGTTCACGATGCTGGGTGTGGCGATTGCGCCGCTGGGCCGCAGGACGGCGTCGGCATGATCGAGCAGCGCGCTCGCCGCGTCGAATTCGGCGAGATGCGTCAGCGCGAAGGCAAGGCTGCATTCAAGGAATGCCGTGCGCGCGTGCTGCTGGCCGAGGTGTTTGCGTGCCACGTCCAGCGCCCGCCCGAACGCCTCGCGCGATTCGCCGAAGCGGCTCAGATTGAACAGGCCGGTGCCGAGGTTGCCGTAGTCCATGGCGATGTCGGCGCTGTTGTCGCCGGGCAACGCCTGGCGCAGGCCGAGCACGAGACGGTAACGGCGCAACGACGCTTCGGCATCGCCGCGCAGGCTCGCAAGCTTGCCGTGGCTCGTATGCGCCTGGATCATCCGGCGCTCCTGATCGCCGGCGCGTTCCAGCTGTCGCACGGTGTCGTCGAGATGGCGCGCCGCGTCGTCGAGGCGGCCCATTTCGATTTCCAGGCTCGCCAGCTGCTGGCTGACCGCGGCCAGTTCCAGCGGTTCGGAATCGGCGGTCCGGAAACGCAGTTCGTACGCCTCGTTGGCCGCGGAAAGCGCCGCTTCCAGCTTGCCGCGATGCTGCAAGGCCAGACTCAGCTGGCTCAGCACGTCTGCGCGCACCTCGGGCTCGTCGCGCAGGGCCGAACGCGCCTGCGTCACCGCGCGCTCGATCACTTCTGACAGACTGTAGTCGCCGCGGTTGGCATCGCTGAACACGTCGGTGATGTCGAGCGCGGTGAGCAGAAACCGGTTCGCCACTTCCGCGCGATGCGCATGCCGTTTCGCCTCGTGCGCCGCGCGCAGGCTGAACGCCGTGGCGGCCAGCAGCAGCAGCGTCGCCAGCACGCTCGCGGCCACTGCATAGCGATGGCGCTGCACGAACCGCTGCAGCAGATAGGCCGCGCGCGGCGCGCGTGCGCTCACCGGCGTGCCGCGCAGGAACGCAGCGAGATCGGCGCCCATTGCGTCGATCGAGCGGTAGCGGTCGGCCGGCGCCTTGGCCAGCGCCTTGCGCACGATCGCGTCGAGATCTCCACTCAACTGGCGCCGCAGCCGCGGCAGGTTCGGCGCAGCCTTCCACGCATGCGCGGCGTCGAGCGCGCGAGCGAGCGACTGCGGCTCCTGCGTGCTCACCGCTTGCGCCCAGGCCAGGCTGTCGGCGACGCTGGCGCGGTAGGGCAGGTTGCCGGTGAGCACGCGAAAGCAAAGTGCGCCGAACTGATACACGTCAGTGGCGACCGTTACTTTATCATTGTGGAATTGTTCCGGAGCCGCGTATTCCGGCGTCATCGGGCCGAACGCGGCGTGCGTGTCGTCGGCATCGACGCCCACGAGCTTGGCGATGCCGAAATCGAGCAGTTTCACGCGCCCGTCGGCGGTCACGAGGATGTTCGACGGCTTTATGTCGCGATGGACCACGAGGTTCTGGTGCGCATGCGCCAGCGCTGTCGCCACGTCGACGAGCAAGGCCACGCGCGTTTCCAGCGACAGGTCGGCTTCGCGGCAGTAATCGGTGATCGGCACGCCTTCCACGTATTCCATCGTGTAGTACGGCTGGCCCTCGGGCGTCTCGCCGCCTTCGAACAGCGTGCCGATGTTCGGGTGCACGAGGCCGGCAAGAATCTGCCGTTCGCGCTCGAAGCGCTCGCGCATTGACGGCGACGTCATGCCCTGGCGCATCACCTTCAGCGCCACGCGATGGGTGAAGCGCTGGATCTTGCGTTCGGCGCGATATACCGCGCCCATGCCGCCGGTGCCGATGAGTTCGAGCAACCGGTAAGGTCCGATCTGTTCGCCGACGCGGTCGCGATCATCGTCGCGCGCGGTCTGCGCGGGGCCGACCAGACGCGTTGCAGCCAGCGCGATCGGATCTTCCCAGGCACGCGCGTCGGTGCGCACGTGCTCGGCCAGCAGTCGCAGCAGGTCGTCGCGCAGGTCGGCGTCGCCGGCCGGCAGCGCGGCGACGAATGCGGCGTGGTTGGGCAGGTCGAGATCCAGACCGCGGTCAAGCCAGCTGCGCAGCCGCTGCCAGCGCTGCGGGTCCATCGGTAGGGAAGTCATGTGGTACTCGCGAGGCGTTCGGTGTGCGGCACCCCGTCACGTATACCGAAGCGGTGCACGGCGAGGCAATCGTTGCTCATCGGTGAGTACGGGTTTTTTGGCGAAACGGGACAGCGCATCGGGATTTCATCAGGCGTGTCCCCTTCCCGGACAAATCCCGTACTGGAACGACATGGGCAATCCGCCCGGCTCTCGGAACGCAACCATGTCGCCTCGCGTCTTCTTCGCCTCCCGCCACGATTCACGCTCGGCACCTCGAATGCTGACGATGCTGCTCGCACTGGTCTTCATGCTGCTGGGCAACGCCGCCCACGCGATACAGCTGTGCGTCAACTCCAACGCCACGCTCGACACGGCGTTTTCGGTGGCGGGCATCTCCCCGGATGCGACCACGATCCGAATGGCGACGGGCACCTATCAGCTGGGCGGACGCTTCGCGAATCTCGCGCGACCCACGACGCTGCTCGGTGGCTACAACGCCGATTGCAGCGTGCGCAAACCCATCGTCAGCGCGGCGGAAACTGTCATCGACCTCTCGGGCGCGGGACTCACGCTGCAACAGAACACCACGTCCGACAACCTCGTCGCGATCGACGGGCTGAGCATCGTCAACGTCAATCCGCTCAAGATCTACACGGGCACGTTCGGCAGGCAGGGCGCGATCCAGCTCAGCCATACGCATATTCGCGGCATTCCGCCGTCGGCCGGACCCGGCGACCTCGTCGCCTACGGCGGCGGCTCGATCACCCTCGACAATGTGCTGATCGACCAGATGGCTTCGGGCATGCAGATCGGCACCTGCGCCCAGGGTTTCAATCTCGTGGAAGGCGGCGCGCTGCTGGTCAACAACAGCACGATCGATATCGCGCCCAATCGCCAGCTGTGCATGTCCGGCTCGTCGGACAGCGGCGAAGGCTATGCGTCGTTCGCCAACAGCATCCTGTGGTCGTCGGTACAGACATCGGAGATCAGCTCGGTCTTCATGTCCACGATCAACATGATCAACACCACGTACTTCTCGCTCGATCGCAACGGCGCGGGCGGCACGACGGTCGCGCCGGGCCAGACCAACCCGCAGTGGGTGAACGCGGCCAACGGCAACTACTCGCTGCAGAGCACTTCGCCCGCCGTGAATACCGGCGCCGTGGTGTTTCCGGGCGGATTGTCGTCGACAGACATTCTCGGCCACACGCGCTGGCTCGGCAGCTTTCCGGATCGCGGCGCGTTCGAATCGGCGTTCAACGACGCCACGCAGTACTCGGTCATCACCACCGCCGACACCGGCGTCGGTTCGCTGCGCGATGCGATCACGCAGGCGAACGCTTCGGCGAATCCGGCCACGATCACGTTCAACATTCCCGGCAACTGCCCACGCGTGATCGCGCTGGCCTCGACGCTGCCGCAGATCACGACGCCGATCGTCATCGACGGCACGACGCAGTCCGGCTCCAGCGTCAACGGCGACGCCGACAGCTTCGACGCCGACCTGTGCGTGCTCGTGAAGCCCGCGAGCGGCACCTTGTCCTACGGTTTCAACGTGCCGACCGGCGCTACGGCCGGTTCGCTGACATTGCGCGGCCTTGGCATCGGCGGCTTCAGCCAGCCGGTGATGCTGCTCGGGGGCAGCAATCACGTGATCGCAGGCAACCAGTTCGGCGGCAGCGTGACCGGCATCGCGCTGCCCGGCGCGAGTTTTTCGGCGATCTCGATCGGCGTCAATGCCGGCGGCAGCTTGATCGTGGGCGGCAACAGCCTGGCCGACCGCAACGTGATCGGCGGTGCCGAATTGGCCGGCATCAACGTGGCGAGCACGGTGTCGAGCAGCGTCGACCGCTGCCAGTTCGTCAACAACCTGATCGGCGTGGCCGCGAACGGCACCACCGCACTGCCGAACTTCACCGGAATCAATCTCGCTGGCAGCGGCTGTCTGGTCGATCGCAACCGCATCGTCGGCAACACCCGCGACGCGGTCTGGATCAACGGCAGCAGCAACCACGTGGTGCAGCGCAACCGCATCGGCTACACCGTGAACGGCAGCGGATTCCTGAGCGGCGCGGGCGTGCGCGTCAGCGGCAGCAACAACACCATCGGCGCGCCGGCCACCAGCAACGTCACCGGCGGCCTGTACGCCAACACCATCCGCAACATGCTGCAGGGCGGCGTGCTGGTCGAAGGTGGCACGAACAACGCGGTGCGCACCAACCTGATCTACGACAACGGCGCCAGCAACAACGGCATGGACATCGACCTGGACGCCAGTGGTCCGCTGGCGAACGATGCGGGCGACGGCGACGACGGCGCGAATCGTCTGCAGAACTTTCCCACGATCACGGCGCTGGTGCTGATGCCGGTCGCGAGTCCGTCCATCGACGTGAACGCCACGGTCAGCGCCACGCTCGACGCCGCGCCCGGCACGTACCGCATTGACGCGTACTTCTCCCCGAAGTGCGACAACGTGAGTTCGGCCGGCGGCCGCCCGCATGCCGAGGCGTTCATCGGCACCGCACAGATAACACTGCCGGCGTCAGCCGGTGCGCTGAAGGTCAACGTGGTGCTGCCGACGATTTCGGGCAATCCGCTGATCGGTCTTACCGCGACCGACGCGGCCGGCAACACGTCGGAAATCGGCACCTGCTTTGCGATGGGCAATGCCACGTACGACAAGATTTTCCGGGACGGTTTCAACTGATCGCACAGGCGCCACACCGGCAAAACCGGTGCGGCGGCGTCGTAGCCCGACTATCACGCGGCAAGCCTGGCACTTGGCGCAATCCCGCGCCCGGCGCCCCTTTCCCTTCTTGTCTAGTCGGCAGCCGGCTGCTCTCTCTGCCAGCGCGCCAGATCGCCGAGCGTCACGACTTGGCCGCCGCAGACCACGGCGACGGCGTGACGCACGCCAGCCAGCGCCGGATGTCGCGCATACAGCGGGGCCAGCGCGGTGCCGCAGGCGGGCTCGATCATCTGGCCGTGGTCTTCGGCCAGGCGCACGCAGGCGGCCGTGGCCTCGGCGTCACTGACCGTCAGCGGCACGACCTCGAACTCGGCGCATGCGGCGATCAGCGCCGGTGCGATGCGTTTGACGCACAGGCTGGTCGCCAGGCTGCGCGGCGCACTGAGTTCGACGACGTGTCCGCGTGCCAGGCTCGGCGCGAGCGAGGCCGAGCCCTCGGGTTCGACCGCGAACACGCGCGTACGCTGCCAGCCGACACGCCGCAGCCCTTCGAGCACACCGAGCAACAGGCCGCCGCCGCCGACGGCGACCAGGATCGCCTCGGGCGGCGTGACGCACTGCAGCGCGAGTTCGTCCACGAGCGAGGCATGCCCTTGCCACAGCAGCGGATCGTCGAATGGCGGAATGAAGGCCGTGCCGGGTGCTTCGGCGAGCTTCAGTGCCGCCGCATTCGCCTCGTCCCAGACGCTGCCTTCGCAGCGCAGCTCTGCACCCAGCGCACGGATGCGCGCACGCATGAATGCCGGCGTGGTTTCCGGGATCACGACGGTGACGGGGATACCGAGCGCGCGGCCGGCCCAGGCCACGGCATAGCCGGCATTGCCGGCCGAGGAACACACGAAGCGGCGCACGCCGCGGCGCGCATGGTGCTGGCACAGATGGCCGATGCCGCGCAGCTTGAATGAGCGCGCCGGCTGCAGGTTGTCGAGCTTCAGCCCGACATCGACCTCACCGATGCGCGTCTGCAGCAACGGCGTGACGATATGCAGCGGTGCCAGGCGCGTCGCGCCGGCCGCTGCGGTGAAAGCGGGGGCGAGTTCAGCGCGATACGGGTTTGCAGCGGCGGTGGACAGGGTCATGGCGGCGTTCGCAAGGGAGGGGAGGAGTGCGGACTGCGGACGACCCCGGGGTAATTCGGATGCTGCGCTGCTGGTTCATGGTTTTCTCCCAATTGATATGAATTGAATAAAGAATCGAAATCGACGAAATCACCGAATTGAGCGCTGACTAACAACCCAACGCGAACTGGCCCTCTCGCCCACTCGCGTGGGGGAGAGGGCAAAAAAACCCGTCATGCCAACGGACTTTCACTCAGCAGCTTCACCTCCCGCACATCCACCAGCCGCTGCAACTGCCGGCACAGCGTTTCCGGGTCGCGCGCACCGTCCAGCGTGACGTTTACGGTATACGCGTGCGCGGTACTCGCTGCGTTTACGCTGAGCACGTTCCAGCCACGCCGCTCGATGGTGCCAAGCACGCGCAGCAAGGCGCCCTCGGCCCGATCCAGCGCGAGCTCCAGGCTGCAACTCATGCGGCGCACCCCATCATTTCGGCGTTCGACTTGCCCGGCGGCACCAACGGCCAGACGTTTTCGCGCGCGTCGATCTTGACGTGGCAGAACAACGGCCCGGGTTCTCGCAGCAGGCGCTGCACCGCGCCGTCGATCTGGTCGCGCCGTTCGATCGCAAACGCCGGGATGCCGAATGCGCGCGCCAGCTCGGCGAAATCAGGATTGTCGGAAAGATCCACTTCGCTGTAGCGCTTGTCGAAGAACAACTCCTGCCACTGCCGCACCATGCCGAGGCTGGAGTTGTCGAGCAGCACGATCTTGACCGGGATGTTGTAGCGCTTGAGCGTGGCCAGCTCCTGGATGTTCATCATGATCGAGCCGTCGCCCGACACGCAGATCACCGTCGCACCAGGCCGCGCGAGCTGCGCGCCGATCGCCGCCGGCAGGCCGAAGCCCATCGTGCCCAGGCCGCCGGAAGACAGGTGCGCCGCGGTATACGGCACGCGCCAGTGCTGCGCGACCCACATCTGGTGCTGGCCGACGTCGCTCGCGACGACGAGCCGGTTGCCGCCGGCCTCGGACAGTTGCTTGAGCAGCGCCGGCGCGTAGATGCCTTCGCCGGGCGCGTCGTAGCGCCACGCGTGCTGCTGCTTGAGCACACGGCAGCGGCGCTGCCACGGCCGTATCGCGACCGGATGCACGAGACGTGGCAGCAGCTCGCGTAGATCGCCGACGAGACCTGCGTCGCAGGCGCGCAGCTTGCCGAGTTCGGCGGCGTCGACATCGAGATGGATCACGCGGGCTTCCGGTGCGAACGTCGCCAGGCGGCCCGTCGCGCGATCGTCGAAGCGCGCACCGACGACGAGCAGCAGATCGCATTCCTGCACCGCGAAATTCGCCGCCGGATTGCCGTGCATGCCGAGCATGCCCAGATAGTGCGTGTCGTCCGGATCGCAGGCGCCGAGTCCCTTCAGCGTCGACACGGCCGGAATGCCGGTCAGGCGCGCGAACTCGCGCAGTTCGCGTTCGGCGTTGGCGAGACCGACGCCGCCGCCGACGTACAGCAGCGGTTTCTTCGCGCGCGACAGCAGCGCGTGCGCCTCGGCGATGCCGGCTTCGGTCGCCGCCGGCAGACGCGTCGTCACCTCGCGCACGGGGCGTGCAACGGCGCGCGCGTTCGCGATGTCCTTGGGCAGATCGATCAGTACCGGCCCGGGCCTGCCGCTGGTCGCGATGGCGATCGCTTCACGCACGACGGCATAGACGTCCTCAGCACGACGCACGATGTAGCTGTGCTTGACGACGGGCAGGCTCATGCCGAACACGTCGACTTCCTGGAACGCGTCCGTACCCATCAGGCTGGTCGGCACCTGGCCGGTGATCGCGAGCAGCGGCACCGAATCGAGATACGCGTTCGCGAGCCCGGTCAGCAGGTTGGTCGCGCCGGGTCCGGAGGTCGCGAGGCACACGCCGACGCGGCCGCTCGCGCGCGCATAGCCGTCGGCGGCGAGCGCCGCTCCCTGCTCATGCCGCACGAGGATGTGCTTGAGCCGCGAATCCACGAGCGCGTCGTAGACCGGCATGATCGCGCCGCCGGGATAGCCGAAGATCGTGTCGACGCCTTCGGCTTCCAGCGCGTCGAGCAGATGCTGCGCGCCGGTGCGCACGCTGCCGGCCTGGGCCGGCGTCGCCGCTGCCATAGCCGCCGCGGCGGTGTTGCGAGTGTCGCGCCCCCCATCCATGTCAGGCACTCCGTTTAAAAGGGGCATCCGCCGCAGGCGGTGCCACCGTGGTCAGGGTCGGCTGCGCCGGGTTCAGCCAGGGCATGCGCGCGCGCAGGCTGGCACCGACCTGTTCGATCGGATGGGCCAGGTCGCGCTGCTTGAGCGCGCGGTAGTTGCCGTTGCCGGCCTTGTATTCCGCGGTCCATTCGCGCGCGAACTGGCCCTGCTGGATCTCGGTCAGGATCTGCTTCATGCGCGCCTTGGTGTCGGCGTCGACGACGCGCGGACCGCGGGTCAGGTCGCCGTACTGCGCGGTCTCGGAGATGAACTGGTGCATCTTCGCAAGCCCGCCTTCGTGCAGCAGGTCGACGATGAGCTTGAGCTCGTGCAGCACTTCGTAGTACGCGATTTCCGGCTGGTACCCCGCCTCGGTCAGGGTCTCGAAGCCGGCCAGCACGAGTTCGGTCGCACCGCCGCAGAGCACAGCCTGTTCGCCGAACAGGTCGGTCTCGGTTTCCTCGGCAAAGCTGGTCTCGATGAGCATCGCACGCGCGCCGCCGATGCCGGCCGCATAGGCCAGCACCTTGTCGCGCGCGCTGCCACTGGCGTCCTGCTCGATCGCGTAGATGCACGGCACGCCGTGGCCCTTCTCGTATTCGCGCCGCACGAGTGCGCCCGGGCCCTTCGGCGCGACCAGGATCACGTCGATGTCGGCACGCGGTGCAATCTGCTTGAAGTGCACGTTGAAGCCGTGCGCGAACAGCAACGCCGCGTTCGGCTTGAGGTTTGGTGCTATCGCCTCGTCGTACAGCGCCGGCTGTACCATGTCGGGCGTCAGCACCGCGACGAGATCGGCACCCTTCACCGCCTCCGCGGGTTCGGCGACCTTGAGGCCGTCGGCCCGCGCCTTGTCCCAGGAAGGACCGCCGCGGCGCACGCCGACGGTCACGTCGAGCCCGGAATCCTTGAGGTTGAGCGCGTGCGCGCGACCCTGGCTGCCGTAGCCGAGGACGGTGATGCGGGCGGACTGCAGGGCGGCGGTGGTCGGTACGGTGGTGGTCATGCGGCGTCTCCGGGAAGTTGTGGAACGATGGATTTATTTGCAACGCCTGCTGCAGTCGCAGAAGCAGTACGTAGAAACAGAAGTCGGAATGCGAGGAAAGCGCGCGGATCGCTGCGCTGCCTCTCCCCCGACGCGGTCGGGGGAGAGCGCCAAAGCGCGGGACAGCTCGCGCGGCGGGCTACCCATGCGTCACCGCGCCGTGCGCCGCCGAGCCGACGAGACGCGCGTACTTGGCGAGCACGCCGCTGACGACCTTCGCCGCCGGTGGCTGCCAGCTGGCGCGGCGTTCCTCGAGCGGCGCGTCGGTGGACAAGGTGCGTGATTCGGCATCGATGACGAGGTGATCGCCTTCCTGCAACAGCCCGATCGGCCCGCCGCGCGCGGCTTCCGGCGCGATGTGGCCGACCATGAAGCCGTGCGTCGCGCCGCTGAAGCGGCCATCGGTGATCAGTGCGACGTCATTGCCGAGGCCGCGGCCGACCAGCGCCGCCGTGACCGCGAGCATCTCGCGCATGCCGGGTCCGCCAGCCGGGCCTTCGTTGCGGATCACGACGACGTCGCCGGCCTTGATCGCGCCGGCCATCACGGCGGCGAAGGCCAGCTCCTCGCTGTCGAACACGCGCGCCGGACCTTCATGGCGCAAACGTCCCTGGCCGGCGAGCTTGAGCACGCAGCCCTCGGGCGCGACGTTGCCGTAGAGGATCGAGTAGCCGCCGCGCGGCTTGAGCGGCGCGCTGGCCGGACGCACCACGTCCTGGCCGCCCATCGTAGGCGCCGCCGCATCGAGTTCGGCGAACAGCGAAAGGCCGGTGACCGTCGGCGCGTCGTCGAGCAGGCCGCCCGCGCGCATCGCCGCGGCGACGAGGCCGGCGCCGCCGACCTGGGTCAACTCGACTGCGGTATAGCGGCCGCCGGGCTTGAGGTCGGCGATGACCGGCGTGTCGCGCGAGGCACTCTCGAAGTCTTCCAGCGTCAGCGCGACGCCGGCTTCACGCGCAATCGCGAGCAGATGCAGCACCGCGTTGGTCGAGCCGGCCGTGGCTGCGACCAGACGCGCGGCGTTGCGGAACGCGGTCGGCGTCAGCAGGTCGCGCGGCAGGCGCTGCGTGTTGAGGCAGTCGAGCACGAGCTCGCCGCAGCGGAACGCCGCCGCGCGCTTGGCCGGGTCGGTCGCGGCGATGTCGTTGAGGCCCAGCGGCGACAGGCCCAGCGCAGTCAGCACCATGGCCATGGTGTTCGCGGTGAACTGGCCGCCACAGGCGCCGGCGCCGGGGCAGGCGCTTTTTTCCACCTGGCACAATTTCTCGTCCGACAATTTGCCGGCGCCATGCGCGCCGACCGCCTCGAACACGTCCTGCACGGTGATCGAGCGGCCGTCGAGACGGCCATGCGCGATGCTGCCGCCGTACAGCGCGACGCCGGGAATGTTGAGCCGCGCGAGCGCCATGGCTGCGGCGGGAATCGTCTTGTCGCAGCCGCACAGCACGACCATCGCATCGAGGCAGTGGCCGTCGACGGCGAGTTCGATCGAATCGGTGATGATTTCGCGGCTGACCAGCGAGGCCCGCATACCCGACGTGCCCATCGCGATGCCGTCGGTCACGGCGATGGTGTTGAACTCGATCGGCGTGCCGCCGGCCGCGCGGATGCCGTCGCTGGCCGCGGCGGCGAGGTCGCGCAGATTGAGGTTGCACGGGCTGACGTTCGACCAGGTGTGCACGACCGCGATCAGCGGCTTGGCGATGGCCGCGTCGTCGAGGCCGGTCGCGCGCAGCATGGCGCGCGCCGGCGCGCGGTCGGGACCGTGTTTGATGGCGTCACTGCGCATGGTGAAAACCTTCCGTGGCGGAATTTGCCCGCGAAATCGCTGGCGGATTGAGTGTCACGTGGCGAGTCGCGGCGTCGCGGTTGCGGTGCGCAGGTCCACACGCAAATTGGAGATCACGACAAGTTGCCATCGCGACAGCAGTTGCGTCTTGCGCAACCCTGGTGCAATCACGCCTCAAAGCGTCGAAACCGTTCATGCCGCCTCCTGCGCCGCGGTACGCTCGCTCAGCGCGGCGATGACCGCTGCCGTGCTTTCGCGCGTACCCGCAGTACCGCCCAGATCGCGCGTGAGCACGCCTGCCTCGATGACGCGATCCACGGCCCGCTCGATCGTCGCGGCTTCGGCGTCCAGGCCCAGCGAATGCCGCAGCAGCAGCGCCGCCGACAGGATCGCGCCGAGCGGATTGGCGACACCGCGGCCGGCGATGTCCGGCGCGGAGCCATGGATCGGTTCGTACAGGCCGCGCGTACCTTCGCCGAGCGAGGCCGACGGGAGCAGGCCCAGCGAACCGGCCAGCGCAGCGGCTTCGTCGGTCAGGATGTCGCCGAACAGGTTCTCGGTGACGATGACGTCGTACGCGGCCGGGCGCGTCAGCAGCAGCATGGCCATCGAATCGACGAGCTGGTGTTCCAGCGCGACGTCGGGAAATTCGTGCGCGACGCGCTGCGTGGTCTCGCGCCACAGGCGCGAAGTTTCCAGCACGTTGGCCTTGTCGACCGACGTGACGCGGCGGCTGCGCGTGCGGGCGAGCTGGAACGCGCGGCGCAGCACGCGCTCGATCTCCGCGGTCGTGTAGCGCGTCTCGTCGGTCGCCGTATCGTGCGTGCGCGTCTTTGCACCGAAATAGGCGCCGCCCGTGAGTTCACGCACGAACAGCAGATCGACGCCGGCGAGGCGCTCGTTTTTCAGCGGCGACAGGTCGGCCAGGCGCGGATGCACGCGTACCGGGCGCAGGTTCGCGAACACGCCGAGTTCGGCACGCAGCCGGAGCAGGCCCTGTTCCGGCCGCAGCTTGGCCTTGGGATCGGACCACTGCGGTCCGCCGACCGCGCCGAGCAGCACCGCGTCGGCCTGCTTGCAGACAATCAGCGTCTCGGCCGGCAGCGGGTCGCCGTGCGCATCGATCGCGCAGCCGCCGATCGCGTGTTCGCTGAACTCGAAGTCGTGACCGTGGCGCGCGGCGACGTGACGCAGCACGCTGACCGCCGCGGCCGTGACTTCCGGGCCGATGCCGTCGCCCGGCAGTACCGCGATGCGCGCCTTCATGCGGCTTCTCCGCGCAGTCGCTCGAAGTGCTCGATCGCGTCGTTGTGCGCGAGCAGGAAGCCGAGCTGGTCGACACCGGCCAGCAGGCAGTGCTTGGCGAACGCATCGAGCTGGAAGCTGAAGCGGCCGCCGTCGGACAGTTCGATGGTCTGCGCGGCAACGTCGATGGCGAGTTCGATGCCCGGATGCGCTAGCAGATAGCGGTGCTCCGATTCGCTGAGCACGACCGCGAGCAAGCCGTTCTTCAGCGCGTTGTTGCGAAAGATGTCGGCGATCTCGGAACTGAGCACCGCGCGCAGGCCGAAATCGAGCAGCGCCCAGGGCGCGTGCTCGCGCGAGGAACCGCAGCCGAAGTTGCGCCCGGCGACGAGGATCTCGCAGCCGCGCGCGGCGGGCTTGTTGAGTTCGAACGCGGGATCCGGCGTGCCGTCGGCGGTGTAGCGCCAGTCGTTGAACGCGAAGCGGCCGAGGCCGTCGCGCTGCGTCGTGGTCAGGAACCGCGCCGGGATGATGCGGTCGGTATCGATGTTCTCGTGCGCGAGCACCGCGGTGCGCGAGCGGATGTGCGTGATCGGACGGTTGGTCGACATGTTCATGCGGCCTGTTCCTGAAGCAGCGATTGCGGATCGGCGATGCAGCCGGCGACGGCGGAGGCGGCGGCCACGGACGGGCTTGCGAGCACGGTGCGTGCGCCCGGTCCCTGGCGGCCCTCGAAATTGCGGTTGGACGTGCTGACGACCAGTTGTCCCGGCTGGGCCAGATCGCCGTTCATCGCGATGCACATCGAGCAGCCCGGTTCGCGCCATTCCGCGCCGGCAGCGCGGAAGACCTGGTCCAGCCCTTCGCGTTCGGCTTCGCGCTTGATCGCGAGCGAGCCGGGCACCACGAGCATGCGCACGCGCGAGGCGAGCGTGCGTCCGCGCAGCACGTCGGCCGCATCGCGCAGGTCGCTGATGCGTGAGTTGGTGCAGCTGCCGATGAAGACCACGTCGACGGCCATGCCGGCCATCGGCTTGCCCGCTTCGACCCGCATATAGTCGAGCGCGCGTCGTTCCTGCAGCGTCGCCGGCAGCGGCACGCTGGCCTCGAGCGCGACGACCATGCCCGGATGCGTGCCGTAGGTGACGGTCGGGCGCACGCGCGTCGCGTCGATGTGCACCGTGCGGTCGTAGCACGCGTCGACATCGCTCGCGAGCAGGTTCCATCCGGCCACAGCCGAGTCCCAGTCCTCGCCCTGCGGCGCGTACGGACGGCCGCGCAGATAGTCGTAAGTGACCTCGTCCGGCGCGATCAGGCCGGCGCGCGCGCCGGCTTCGATCGCCATGTTGCACACGGTCATGCGCTGCTCCATCGACAACGCCCGGATCGCGCGGCCGCGGTATTCGATGACGTGGCCGGTGCCGCCGTTGACGCCGATCTGGCCGATGACGTGCAGCACGAGATCCTTCGCGCTGCAGCCGGCCGGCAGTTCGCCGTCGACCTCGATCGCAAGCGTCTTCGGCTTGCGCTGCAGCAGGCATTGGGTCGCAAGCACATGGCCGACCTCGGTCGTGCCGATGCCGAACGCCAGCGCGCCGAACGCGCCGTGGGTCGAGGTGTGACTGTCGCCGCAGACGATGGCCATGCCAGGCTGGGTCGCGCCGAGTTCCGGGCCGATCACATGCACGATGCCGCGGTGCTCGCTGCTCCAGCCATTGAGGCGGATGCCGAACTGGGCGCAGTTCTTTTCCAGCTCGCCGACCTGGGCGGCCGCGTCCTCGCTCGCATACACCGGCTGGCCGAGATCGTCGAACGGCGCGGTCGGCGTCGAATGATCGAGCGTCGCCAGCGTGCGTTCGGGACAGCGCACGCTCAGCCCGCGCGCGCGCAGTTCGGCGAAGGCTTGCGGTGAGGTCACTTCATGGATCAGGTGCAGGTCCACGTAGAGGATGCCCGGCGTGGCCGGTGTCGGTGCCTTGACCAGATGCGCATCCCACAGCTTGTCGAACAGCGTGCGCGCGGCCATCACGCAGCCTCCTGCGCATAGGCGCGGGCGCGCACCGGCGTGAGCCAGCCCCAGTGGTCTTCGGTGCTGCCGTCGAACAGGCCGAAGAACGCGCGCTGCAGCGCTTTCGTCACGGGGCCGGGCCTGCCCGTGCCGACCGGCTTGCGATCGACCGAACGCACCGGCGTGATTTCCGCCGCCGTGCCGGTCATGAACACTTCGTCGGCGAAATACAGCATCTCGCGCGGCATGGGTTGTTCATGCACTGCGTAGCCCAGCTCCTGCGCGAGCGTCATCACCGTGTCGCGTGTGATGCCACACAGGATGCTGGCCCCGGCCGGCGGGGTATAGATCTTGCCGTTGCGCACAATGAACAGGTTTTCGCCGGCGCCTTCGCTGAGCAGGCCGCCAGGCGCGAGCGCGATGCCTTCGACGAAACCGCCGTTGACCGCTTCGCGTGCGATCAGCTGACTGTTGAGGTAGTTGCCGCCGGCCTTGGCGCCGCTCGGATACGTATTCGGAGCGGCGCGGTTCCACGAGCTGACGCAGACATCGACCCCGCTTTCCAGCGCCGCGGCGCCGTGCATGCTGCCCCACTCGATCGCGATCACCGCGACGTCGACCGCGGTGTCCAGCGGCGGCGCCAGGCTGAAGGTGAAGCCCGAACGGTAGACGATGGGTCGCAGGTAGGCGCTGCCGAGCTTGTTCGCCAGCATCACGTCGGCGCAGGCCTGGTCGATCTCGTCGGCGCTGTAGGCGATGCCGAGGTCATAGACGCGCGCGGAATGGAACAGCCGCTCGGTGTGGTCGCGCAGGCGGAAGAACATCGGTCCCTGCGGCGTGGCATAGACGCGCTCGCCTTCGAATACCGACGAACCGTAGTGCAGCGCGTGCGCGCCGACGCTGACGCTGGCGTCCTGCCAGGGTTTGATGCGGCCGTTGTGCCAGATGTAAGCGGGCGTCTTCATGCGATGTCCTCAGGCGTGGTTCGCGGCCGCGTGCGCGGCCGTATCGGGTTTGCTGCGTTCGATGCGGTTGACGATTTCCAGTGCCGCCAGCGCGGCCGCCTCGACGATGTCGGTGGAGATGCCGCGGCCGCGCAGTTCGCGGCCGGCATGGCGTACGCCGAGCGTCGCCTGGCCCTGCGCGTCGCCGCCTTCGGACAGCGCGCGGATCTGGAAATCAGTCAGTTCGAAGTCCTGACGTACGGCACGGCCGATCGCGCGCAAGGTCGCGTCGACCGGACCATCGCCAATCGCGGCCTCGCTGGACTGGCTGCCGTCCTCATGCTGCAGCCGCACCGAGGCCGACGCGCTGCCGCCCAGGTGCGAGGCCGCATGCAGGTGCACGATGCGCCACGGTCCCAGCGCCTCGGCGTCGCGGCCCAGCGCGAGCGCCTCCAGATCGCTGTCGAACACTTCGCGCTTCTTGTCGGCCAGGGTCTTGAAGCGGGTGAAGATCTGGTCGAGCTCCGCCTCGTCCGGCGCATGGCCCAGCGCTGCCAGGCGCTCGCGCAGCGCGTGCCGGCCGCTGTGCTTGCCCAGCACCAGCTGCGAGCGCGCGAACCCGACGTCTTCCGGGCGCATGATTTCGTAGGTGCCGCGATGCTTGAGCATGCCGTGCTGGTGGATGCCCGACTCGTGCGCGAACGCGTTGTCGCCGACGACCGACTTGTTGCGCGGGATCGCGTGGCCGGTGATCTGCGCGAGCAGGCGCGCCGTGGGGTACAGGCGCGGCGTGCGCAGGCCGGTTTCCACGCCGAACAGCTCGGCGCGCGTCTTGAGCGCCATTGCGATCTCTTCCAGCGCCGCGTTGCCGGCGCGCTCGCCAATGCCGGTCAGGGTGCATTCGACCTGGCGCGCGCCGGCCGACACCGCGGCCAGACTGTTCGCCACGGCCATGCCCAGGTCGTCGTGGCAATGCACCGACAGCACCGCACGCTCGACACCGCGCACGTGCTTGCGCAGGTAGCCGATGCGCTCGAACATTTCCGCCGGCGTGATGTAGCCGACCGTGTCAGGCACGTTCAGCGTCGTCGCGCCGGCCTCGACGACGGCGCTGAACACCTCGGCCAGGTAGTCCGGTTCGGTGCGCATCGCGTCTTCCGCGGAAAATTCCACATCGGCGCAAAGTTCCGCGGCACGCCGCACACCGGCGATGGCGGCGTCGATGACCTGGGCGCGGCTCATGCCGAGTTTGTGCTCGCGATGCAGCGGGCTGGTCGCTATGAACACATGGATGCGTCCGCGCGCAGCCGGTTCCAGCGCACGCGCCGCGGTCTCGATATCGCCGCGCTGGCAGCGTGCCAGCGCGCAGATCGCCGCGCTGCGGACTTCGTGCGCGATCGCCTGCACCGAGGCGAAGTCGCCGTCGGAGGCCTGCGGGAAGCCGGCCTCGATGATGTCGACGCCGAGTTCGGCGAGCGCATGGGCGATGCGCAGCTTCTGCGCCCGCGTCATGGAGAAGCCCGGTGCCTGCTCGCCATCGCGCAGCGTGGTGTCGAACACGCGTACGCGTTCGCGCGGGACGGGAGTGATGCTGGCTACGTTGGAATCTGTCGGTGTCATGGCTGCTTCATTCCGGTTGTTGAAAAAGGGCTTTTGCCCTTTTTTCAATCGAACGGTGCAAGCGGAGCTTGCCCACGTTCTCCGGGAACCAATCGCATCCGCGATTGATCCCCGTGCGATCCAGGGCAATAAAAAACCCCGCACTCGTTGCCGGGTGCGGGGTTTTTTTAGTGTTCGTGTCGTGGTGTTCTATCGACGCGCGCCCTAACCCGCACCTCCGGAGGTAATAAGAAGTACGAGTACAAGTACGAGCGAAATTCGCGGCTCGACCACGCGCAGGAGGGCCGGCACGAGCGGCTGCTCGGTGCGGGCGATCTGGCGGTGGTTGGTGCGCTGCGTCATGGGAACCGACGCTATTCGCCGCGTCGAAGAGGTGTCAAATGACGCCTCTTCTTTTGACGTATTACGGCGCAAAGGCGATGTTATACGACAAAACAGGACGCTTATGCGCTAGTCTCGCGCCCGGAATTTATCCGGACAACTGTCCGCGCCGCGCGTGCAGCCCATGCGATCATCGGCCGGATGAAATCGAAACCCACGTCGTTCGACATCGCTTACCGCGCCGGCGTATCGCAGGCGACGGTGTCGCGCGCACTGCGCGGCAGCCCGCTGGTCAACGAGGAAACGCGCCGGCGCGTGCAGGCGGTGGCGAAGGAGCTCAACTACACGGTCGACAAGCACGCCTCGAGCCTGCGCCGGCAGAGCTCCGCGACAGTGGCGCTGCTGCTGTTCGAAGACCCGACCGCCGACGACTCGCTGATCAATCCGTTCTTCCTGTCCATGCTCGGCTCGATCACCCGCGCCGCCGCGCGGCTGGGCTACGACCTGCTGATCTCATTCCAGCAGCTGTCCGACGATTGGCACGCGGACTATCAGGACAGCCACAAGGCCGACGGGCTGATCCTGCTCGGCTACGGCGACTATCTCGTTTCGCGCGGACGCCTTGAACGACTGGTGCAGCAGGGCACGCATTTCGTGCGTTGGGGCGCGGTCGTCGAGGGCCAGCCCGGCGTGTCGATCGGCTGCGACAACCGCCAGGGCGGCGAGGCCGCGACCACGCACCTGCTTGCGCTGGGCCGGCGCCGCATCGCCTTCGTCGGCACCGCGTCGCCGCACTGCCCCGAGTTCTTCGAGCGCTACGCCGGTCACTGCGCGGCGCTGCGCGCCGCTGGAATCGATGTGGACCCACAGCTGCAGGCCGACGCGGGCGATTCCACCGAACTCGTCGGCCATGCCGCGACGCACGCGCTGCTCGCGCGAGATATTGCGATCGACGCGGTTTTCGCCGCGAGCGACCTGCTCGCGATCGGCGCGCTACGCGCATTGGCCGAACGCGGCCTGCGCACGCCGGAAGACGTTGCCGTGATCGGCTTCGATGATATCCCGATGGCGCGCTTCGCCGCGCCGCCGCTGACGACGGTGCTGCAGGACACCAAGCGCGCCGGAGAGCTGCTGGTCGCCAGCCTGTTGCAGCAGATCCGCGGCGAACCCGTGGAGAGCCGCATGCTGCCCGCAACGCTGGTCATTCGCCGGTCGTGCGGCGCGCCTCCCGCACCAGCGGGTCCAGCCTGAGCCGCAATCGCGCGTCGCTGACGGGCGCATCGAGCAGCCAGACCTGCACGCCATGCGCCGGTACTTCCGCGCTCAACATGCCCTGCGGTCCGATGCGCTGCTCGCTGCCATCGACCGCTGAACGCCAGGTGCCGGCCTGCAGCAGCTCGGTGATCCGGAACGCCTGTGCGGCATTGCCCTTGTTCAGCAGCACCAGCGCGATCTGCTGCGCATCGCCGCGCTGGTAGACGCGGTAGAACGCGGCGCGATCACCGGACAGCTCCAGGTTGAGCTGCAGGCCTCTCTGCAGCGCCGGCGACGCGGCCCGGATGCGCGCAATGCGGCGCAGGTTCTGGTAGATGGTCGACGACTTCGCCGCGGCTATGCGTTCCTGGCCGAAATAGTTGCGGTTGCCCGCATGTTCGGCGCGGCCGCGCATGAAGCCGACCTCCGAGCCGTAATAGATCACCGGAATGCCGCGCGCGGTAAAAAGGAAATTGTGCGCATCGATGAAGCCGGCATCGTCGGCATCCAGCCGCGCCATGTCATGGTTGTCGTAGAACGTCATGAGCTCGTACGGATTGCGATACGGCCCCCCCTCGAGGAACAGCGCTTGCGCGAGGGCCGCGTAGTCGCCGCCGGTTTTCCCGAACACCGTGGCCAGGCCCTGCTTGAGCGGGAAATCCAGCACCGACATGCCGCCGCCGTCAGGCCAGGTGTATTGCGCGATGGCGGCCGGATCGTAGTTGAACGCCTCGCCGAAAAGAAAATAGCCCGGATGCCTGGCGCGGATGCGTTCGCCGAAGGCCTTCCAGAACGCCGGCGGCATCAGGCTCACGGTATCGATGCGGAATGCGTCGGCACCTTGCTCTATCCACTGCAGGTAGGCGCCGACGAGATAGTCCATGACCTCGGGCGAGGTCTCGTCGAAGTTGGACAACTGGGCCAGTTCGACCTCGCGCTTGTAGAAGCGGTGCAGTGGCTCGTGCACGGGATCGAGCTGCGCCGGCGCGAGATTCTGGTGATCCGCGAGCAAAGTGCCGTCGGCGCAGTAGACGCGGCCGAACTTCGGCTGCGGCGGATCCATTCCGAACGCCGGCGAGCCGTGGTTCGCGACGATATCGAGCACCACCTTCAGCCCGCGCGCATGCATGGCCTGCGTGAAGCCGGCGAAATCGAGGCCCGGGCTCGGCAGGTGTTCGTCGAGCCGATAGAAATTCACGCCCCAGTAGCCGTGATAGCCGGTCTTGCCCTGGTCGGTCCACTGGCTGCCCCAGCTTGGCGCATCGCCACCGCTGAAGGCCTCGTCGGGATTGTCGACGATGGGCGTGATCCAGACCGCGGAAAAGCCGAGATCCTTCAGATAGTCCGCGTTGTCGAGCACGCCGCGGAAATCCCCGCCGAGGTAGCCGATGTTGTCGCTCTCGCCGTCGGGCCCGGCAATCGGCCGGTCGAAGGTATGCCAGCGGCCGGCCGCCTGCTCACGCTGGTCGTTGCCGGTATCACCGTTGACGAAGCGATCGGTGACGACGAAATACACCGCCTCCGCCGCAAACGGTTCCGTAGTGCCGTAATACTCCCGCGACACGCCACGCGACGCGCAGCCACCGAGCATCACGCCGGCAACGACCGCTGCGCCGGCCCGCGCAGCGGACACCGGGTGCAGCGCCGCGCGCCATCGCGTCGACCCGCGACACCGCTTCACGACGCCACCGCCGCTGACCCCGCGCTGCGCACCCGCAGCATGCACACGGCCGCCAGCACCAGACTCGCGCCGCCGAGATTCAACGCCTGCACCGACTCGCCGCCGAAGAACGTATTCAGCACGAACCCCAGCACCGTCGCCGCCACCAGCTGCGGCAGCACGATGAAGATATTGAAGATACCCATGTAGACACCCATCTTGCGCGCCGGCAGGCTGTCCGCCAGCAGGGCGTACGGCAGCGACAATATCGATGCCCAGGCGCAGCCGACGCCGATCATGCAGACCAGCAGCCAGTGCGGATCCCGCAGGAGGCCGACGCCGACCAGGCCCGCCGCACCGAGCCCGAGGTTGAGCATGTGCGTCGTGCGCAGCCCATGGCGCCGTGCCAGAGGGGCGATGACCAGTGCTGCCAGCATGGCAAAGCCGTTGTAGGCCGCGAACAGCACGCCGACCCAGTCCGCGCCGCTGTTGTAGGCCGCCGACTGCACATCACGCGCGCCGAAGTGCAACTGCGCCACGGCCGGCGTCATGAAAATCCACATGGCGAACAAAGCAAACCACGAGAAGAATTGCACCACGGCCAGCTGGCGCATCGCCGCGGGCATCTGGTTCATGTCGGCAAGGATCTGGCTGAACATGCCGCGTACGGGACGCCCCGCGAAGATGATCTGGGTCAGACCGACGACAGCGAGGCCGCCCGTCAACAGGTAAAGCTGCCGGTCCAGCGCATATCGCGCGACGGCAATGCCGCCAAGCACGCCCACACCGAGCCAGATCGCTCCGTTGCGCCGCAGCCGCGTCAACGGCAGTGGTTGGACGGCTTCGACCACTGCCGTATCGGTGGCAACGAGTTCGTCCGGCGGCAATTCGCGCGTGCGCAGCACGGTCCAGCCAACCGTCAGCAACAGCACGGCACCACCCGCGTAGAACGCGTAGCGCACGACATCCGGCACGACGCCGGGTGCGGCCGTGTTCGCGACGCCGGCCTGGGTCAGCAACCACGGCAGCGCGCTCGCGACGACGGCACCGAGGCCGATGAAGAAACTCTGCAGCGCGTAGCCGCGCGCACGCTGCGCGCTCGGCAGCTGATCGCCGACGAAGGCACGGAACGGCTCCATAGCGATATTGATCGATGCATCGAGGACCCAGAGCAGGCCCGCGGCAATCCAAAGCGCCGGTGAGAGCGGCATCGCCACAAGCGCGAGCGAGGCCAGTACCGCGCCGACGAGGAAATAGGGACGGCGCCGGCCCAGGCGCGTCCAGGTGCGATCCGACCAGTAGCCGACGACGGGCTGCACCAGCAAGCCGGTCAGCGGTGCGGCGATCCACAGCAGCGGCACCGCATCGAGCGATGCCCCCAGGGTCTGGAAGATGCGGCTGACATTCGCGGTCTGCAGCGCGAAGCCGAACTGGATGCCGAGGAAGCCGAAGCAGAGGTTCCAGATCTGCCAGAAGGCCAGCGGCGGTCGCTCGCGCACCAGCGTCACTGACGTGGTCACGGCACGACCGCCGGCGTGTGTATCGCCGCGGCCCTCTCCCCCGAACGAAGCGCGGGGGAGAGGAAGCGGTGCAGACCTTCGCGACTGTGCGTCATCGGCAAATCCCGGCGGCGGTTTCAGAACTTCGCCGCGAACTGTAGCCCGTAGGTGCGCGGGTTGTTGAGATAGCGCAGATTGACCGAGTCGTTGATGAAGCCCTTGCCGGAATACGCCTTGTCGGTGACGTTGGAGATGTAGCCGGACAGGCGGAACTGGTCCTGCGCACCGAGCGTGAGTCCGGCGGACACGTTGAAGATGCTGAAGCCGTCGACCTTGTCCTGCAGCGCGAGGCCGTTGGCGGGCGGACCGACCTGGGCCGGGTTCGATCCGTTGTTGACCGTCATCTGCGCGAGCGGGATCTCGACCACGTTGCCGGCAGCGTCGCGACCGAAACCGCGGTTGTTGAACGCGGTGAGATAGAACTCGGAGCGATACAGCATGTTCACGGTCCAGTCGAATGCGCGCACCGCGCCCCAGTCGAGATCGATGGTCTGGCTCAGCTGCAGGTTGAGGTTGTGCTTGGACGTGTTCGGCAGCTGGTTGCCGCCGATCGGCACGATGAGGTTGTTGCCTCGCGTGTCGAGGATGAACGCGTTCTTGAACGTCGAATCGACGTAGTTGTAGTTGAGGCCCAGGTCCAGCCCGTTGCTCCAGCGCAGCCCCGCTTCGAATTCGAGGCCGAGTACTTCGGCGTTCGCCGCGTTGTCGCTGAAGACCTGCAGCACTGTGGCGGCCGGATTCGTCGGTGTCGGCGCCGGTATCGCGATCAGGTTCTGCACCACCTTGTTCTGGTAGTCGTAGTAGAACAGCGTACCGTTGAGCCGCAGCGGCAGGTCGCCCCAGCGCAGGTCGTTCTTGATGCCGACCTCGTAGGACATCAGCTCTTCGGGCTTCCAGGTGCGTGCGAGTACGGTGCCGTTGCTCAGGATCAGCGGCCGGTTGATGCCGCCCGAGCGCGTGCCGGTGGAGACGGTCGCGTAGAGCATGGAGCGTTCGGCCAAGTCGTATTCCATGCCGGCGCGCCAGTCGACGTAGTTGTCCTTGTACACATTCGTGCTCTTGCCGCCCGGATAGTCGGAACGGATGATCACGTCGATCTGGTCGCGATAGCGACGCAGGAACTCGTCCCAGTTGTCCTGGTAGCCGAAGCTCTGTATGCCGTCGATGAAGTAGTCGACCGAATTGTCGGTGCCACCGTTGCAGGTGATCGTGGCCGGATCGAAGCCGTTGCAGATGCGTGGATTGTTCAGCGTGCGCCCGCCCGGGCTTTGCAGCACGAAACCGCTGGAGCCCAGGATCAGCCCGGTCGTATACGGATTCGTCAGAGTGTTCGGATCGAGGCCGAAATCGGCGAACAGCGCCTCGGGAATGACGAACTGGTATTTCATGTTCGATTCGCGCGCGGTCTTCTTGTCGTCGGTGAAGCGCAGGCCACCGATGAGCCGGAAGGCGTCGTTGACCTTGAAGCTGAAATCCGCGTACGCCGCATTGGATCGGACTTTGGAATCGTCGCCGCGGTTCTCGCCGCCAAGGCCGTCCTGCCAGCCGCAGATCGTGCCGGGTTGCCACCAGTCGCAATCGCCGAAGTAGCCGTTGCCGACGTCCCAGGACAGGTAGTCGTATTTCTCGCCGAAGAAGAAGCCGCCGGCCGACCAGATCAGACGATCGGTCTCGCCGTGGAAGCGCAGTTCGTTGATCGTGGAGCTGGACTTTTCGGCCTGGAAGAAGGTGTCGTTCCAGAGCAGGCGTTCGGGGTTGTGGTAGGCCTCGACCGCGGTGCCCGGATATTCGAAGCCGAGCTGCCATTCGCGCGAGGCATTGCGGTTGTAGAAATCGTATTCGCGGTAGGAGCCGTTGTATTCGAGCGCGAACGCGCCGAAATCATAGGTCATCGTCGCGGCAATGCCTTTGATGTCGTTGTCGGTCTGGCCCTGGGTGCGGAAGTACTGCCTGTACGGATCGTCGATATCGTCGATGTCGTAGCCGGCGGCGAGCGCGCGGTTCGCGAACACGCCGGGATCGCCGGTGCCTTCCTCGGCGACGCGGTCGACCATGACGTTCGCGCTGAACTGCTCGTTCGGTTGCCACAGCAGCGAGACTCGCGCCGCCTGATTGTCCACCGCACCGGGCGGCTCGAAGCTCCCGGGATACGCGTTGGTGTAGTACGAGTCATGCCGCTCGGAAAACAGCGCCGCACGCAACGCCGCGGTCTGCCCGAGCGGGATGTTGATGACGCCTTCCTGAGTGCGTGCGTCGTAATCGCCGAAGCCGATCTTGACGTTGCCGTTGAAGGCGCCGAGCTCGGGCGGATTCGGGATGATGTTGATCGCACCGCCGGTGGCGTTGCGTCCGCGCACGGTGCCTTGCGGCCCCTTGTTCACCTCGATGCGCTCGACGTCGAAGAACATCGGCCCGATCGAGCGCGGCCGCGGCAGGTAGATGCCGTTGTAGTACGTCGCCACCGACGGATCCGACGAGAAGTCCGAATCCGCCGCGCCGATGCCGCGCAGGAAGATCTCGTACTTGCCTTCCTGGCGAGTGATCTGCAAACCCGGCACGGCGGTCTGCAGGTTCGTGAAATCGGTATTGATGCCGAGCTTCTCGATCAGATCGCCGCTGAAGCTCTGGATAGTGCCGGCGTACTCCTGGATGCTCTGCACGCGGCGGTTCGCAGTGACGTTGACGCTTTCGAGCACGGTACTGTCGGCCTCACCGCCGTCGGCGGCCGCCTCCGCCGGTTCGATCTCGGCAGGCGTCGCGGCAAGCACGACGCCGCCATGCAGCACGGCCAGCAACGCCAGAGTCAGCAGATTCTTGTTCAAACGCATATCCCCTCCCGGATCGGCGCCGATGCGCCGCGCGTAATGCAACGATGGCGGCGGATCGTAAGACGCTTGTGCGGCCACGCCCATGCCATTGCATACGTATTCATTGCCGCCGATTGCGCACGCCAGGTATCTGCCGGTGCCGTGAGATCCGTGTGCATTCGCAACATGAACACGAGGACGCAGCGGCGCATACCCCAGCGTGCGACCAGCCATAGCCGCATTGACTGCCCTGCGTCGGTCCATGCCGCACCGCGCCATGAAATATCCACAAGCACGCGAATTTGCCTCTCCAGCGCACGCACGCGCCGACGCAACCCGGCGTATGAATACGATTGCAGTCGCCGCAGCAGCGGAGCGCGCCGCCGCTATGCTGCGCCCCGAACCCGCACGGCGGGCAGCCACGTCAACGGACGCGCGAACATGAGTCAATCACCGTGGTGGCGCGGCGCCGTCATCTACCAGGTCTATCCGCGCAGCTTCCAGGACGCGAACGGCGACGGCGTCGGTGATCTTCCGGGGCTGCTGATGCGGCTGCCCTATATCGCGGGCCTCGGCGTCGATGCGATCTGGATCTCGCCGTTCTTCAAGTCGCCCATGCACGATTTCGGCTACGACATCGCCGACTACCGCGCGGTCGATCCGCTGTTCGGCACACTGGAAGACTTCGACCGCGTGCTCGCGCGTGCCCACGAGCTCGGGCTCAGGGTCATGATCGACCAGGTGCTGAGCCACACCTCCATCGAGCACGACTGGTTCAAGGAAAGCCGCGAGAACCGCGACAACGCCAAGGCCGACTGGTACGTGTGGGCCGATCCGCGCGAGGACGGCACGCCGCCGAACAACTGGCTGTCGATCTTCGGCGGCGTCGCCTGGCAGTGGGAACCACGCCGGCGTCAGTACTACCTGCACAATTTCCTCGCGAGCCAGCCGGATCTGAATTTCCACAATCCCGAGGTGCAGCAGGCCGCGCAGGACAACGTGGAGTTCTGGCTGGACCGTGGCGTTGACGGCCTGCGCCTGGACGCGATCAATTTCTGCTTCCATGACGCGCAACTGCGCGACAACCCGCCCAAGCCCGCGGCGCTGCGCACCGGCCGCGGGTTCACGCCCGACAACCCTTACGCGTTCCAATTCCACCACTACAACAACACGCAGCCGGAGAATCTCGGCTTCCTCGAACGCCTGCGCACGCTGATGGATCGCTATCCCGGCGCCGTCTCGCTCGGCGAAATCTCCGCCGAGGATTCGCTTGCGACCACGGCCGAATACACCCGGCCCGGCCGCCTGCACATGGGCTACAGCTTCGAGCTGCTCGGCGACGAATGCTCGGCCCGTCACATACGCGACACGGTAGAACAGCTCGAAGCGCAGATGACCGACGGCTGGCCCTGCTGGTCGCTGTCCAACCACGACGTGCAGCGCGTCGTCACGCGCTGGGGCGGCAGGAATCCGTCGCCTGATCTGGCCATCCAGCTGCTGATCCTGGTCTGCTGTCTGCGTGGATCGGTATGCATCTACCAGGGCGAGGAACTCGGCCTGCCCGAAGCGGAAATCCCGTTCGAGGCGATACGCGATCCTTACGGGATCGCGTTCTGGCCGGATTTCAAGGGACGCGACGGTTGCCGCACGCCGATGCCGTGGGACGACGGCGGCGGCGGCTTCAGCACCGCCGAGGCCTGGCTGCCCGTCGCCGCGGCGCACGCCTCGCTGTCGGTTGCCCGGCAGCAGCAGGAAGGATCTGTGCTGCAGCGATTCCGCGAGTTCCTGCGCTGGCGCCGCGAGCAGCCGGCCCTGTGCGGCGGGACGATCCGCTTCCTCGACGCACCGGAGCCGGTACTCGCGTTCGAGCGTGGCGCCGAGGCACAGCGGCTGCTGGTCGCCTTCAATCTCGGTGATACACCGCAGCGCGTCTGTTTTCCACTACCGACGACGACAGCAATCGTGTACGAATCTGCAGCGGCTGCGCAGGACGCCGGCTCACTCGTGCTGCCGCCGCGCGGCGCCTGGATAGCAATGTACTGAATCGCGCCCGTGCGGTGGCCAATGGACCGGCGTCGACCCCATCGCCGTCCGCCGATCTGCGCCGCCACGATCGCCGTGTCGCTTGAACAGCGACCGACAGCGGCCGGTCATGACTCGTCGCGCCCGTCCTCAGTCGCGCGAACTTCCGGCTCGACCGCGTCCGTGGCGGCGATCACCGGCGTGGTCCTCAGCGCCGGCAGATGGCGCGGCACGCGAGCCTTCAGCAAGCGGATCAGGCCTTCGTCCATGTATTCGAATTCATCCGGGATGTCGAGACAGATGACGCGCTTGCCGCGTAGCTGCGGACGGAACTTGTGACTGAGCTTGCTACGCTGGCGGCGCTCCATCACGAAGATCAGGTCCGCCCAGGCGAGCAACTCCGGCGAGACCGGAACGCTCGCGTCGCGGTTGATGCCGGCCGATGCGGTTTCCACATCCGGCCATTGCGCGAACACCTGTTCGGCGGTCGGGCTGCGCAACCGGTTCTGGGCGCAGACGAACAGAACCTTCAGCACGACATGTCTCCGGATCGAATATCGTTGCAGTACGACACGCCCGACGGACGTCCTGCTTCAGGCCCGGACTTCAGGCCCGGAACACCAGGGCGACCAGTCCGACGATGACACCGATGGCGAGCAGGGTCAGTCCCGAGACCACCAGGGCGATCATCGGAAAGACACGCGAGCGTCCTTCCTGGCGCAGCGCCGCGAAGGCGAGTCCGACGGCCGTCATATCGAGCGCAGCCAGCACGCCGATCGCGCCGGCGGCAAGTTCGCCGCCGCTCGTCGCCAGGCCGAATAGGCGCGGCAGGATCTGCAGGACAAAACCGAACGGCACCACGATCATGGCCAGCAGCATCGCCAGGAGTGCGATGACGAACGCGGCGATGCCGAGGCCCGAATGATCGAGCGTGGATCGCGGTCGTCTTGCGACGCCGCGTGCGTGTATGTCGGTCATTGCCGCGCGCCGCGCGGATTGTCCGGCGCGTCGGCGGCGTTGTTGCTGCGGAACGGATTGATGTCGAGGCCGCCGCGCCGCGTATAACGCGCGTAGACGGCGAGTTCGCCCGGTGCGCAACGCTCGCTCACATCACGGAAGATGCGCTCCACGCACTGCTCGTGGAAGTCGCTGTGACGACGGAACGAGACCAGATACCGCAGCAGCCCGGCTCGATCGATGCGCGCACCGCGATAGCGGATCTGCACGCTGGCCCAGTCGGGCTGGCCGGTGACCGGGCAATTGGACTTGAGCAGATGCGAGACCAGGGTCTCGGCCGCCTCGTCGCCCGCGTGGGCGTGCAGAAACTCCGGCCGTGGTGCTGTGTACTCGTCGATCGCGACATCGATCCCGTCGATGCAGTCACCGTCGAGTTCGCGCAGCACAGCCTGCGCAAACGCTGTGGCCGGCTGCAGCGCGACGCCGACCTCGGCACCCGCCGCCGCCGACAGGTCGCGCCGCAACAGCGTCGCCACGGCATCCGCGTCTGCCATGTGGCTTTGTGCAAACGTATTGAGGTACAGCTTGAAGGATTTGGATTCGATGATGTTCGGCGACCGCGCCGGCACACGGAATTCCGCCAGCGCGACCACGGGCTTGCCACGCGGGTCGAGCCAGGACAGCTCGTAGGCATTCCAGATATCCACGCCATCGAACGGCAGCGCATCGGCGAGACCCAGCTCGGCGCGCTTGGCCGCGCGCGGAATCGGGAACAGCGGCGCAGGCGAATATTCGTCGGCGTAGGTGACGCTTTTGCCCAGGGGCGAGAGTTCGGGATTCATCGGGCTAGTCTATCTCGCCGGGCACAGGCGCTGAACCGTATCGCGCGCTATGCGTCCGCGGTGGCGCTAGCCGGCAGCGGCACGACAGCCGTCGGCGTGCCATGCGCGTCGAGCGCAATCATCGTGAAGCGGCCGCGCGTGCACAGGCGCGCGTCGCCGGTCAGCAGGTCTTCGGCAATCAGATCGACCTCGACCTGGATCGAACTGCGTCCGGTCGCGACGACACGCGCGATCAGCTCGACCAGTTGGCCTTGCCTGACCGGCAGGCGGAAATCCACCTGGTCCGAACGCGCCGTGACCACGGTGCGGCGCGCGTAGCGCGTAGCGACGACGAACGCAGCTTTGTCCATCCAGGCCAGCGCCTGCCCCCCGAACAAGGTGCCCAGGTGATTGGTGTGATCGGGAAACACGATCTCGATCAGGCGCGCCTCGGTCACGCCGGCGGGGCTCGCGCCGAGTACGGTATTCACCATCCGCTCGCGACCCACTCAGAACGCGACGTCGAACGCCACTTCGCCTTCCACGCCGACCTGGTACGACGACACGCGGCGCTCGAAGAAATTCGTCAGTTCCTGCACGTCCTGGAGGTCCATGAACGCGAACGGATTGCGTGCGTGGTAGCGCTTGGGCATGCCGAGCTGGGCGAGACGCTGGTCGGCGACGTATTCCAGGTACTGGCGCATGTCGCGCAGCGAAAGACCGGCGACGCCACCGGACAGCACGTCCTCGGCGAACAGCTGCTCGCAGGCGATGGCCTCGTCGAGCATCTGCGCGATATCGGCCTGCAACGCGTCGTCGAACAGCTCCGGCTCTTCCTCGCGCGCCACGCGGATCACCTCGAAGGCGAAGGCCATGTGACCCGACTCGTCGCGGAACACCCAGTTGGTGCCGGCGGCCAGGCCGTGCAGCAGACCGCGCGAACGCAGGTAATACACGTAGGCGAACGCGGCAAAAAAGAACAGCCCTTCGATGCAGGCGGCAAAGCAGATCAGGTTGAGCAGGAACTGGCGGCGCTGCTCACGCGTCTCGATGCGGTCGAGCTTGCCGATCGAATCCATCCACTTGAAGCAGAAGTCGGCCTTGTGGCGAATCGCCGGGATGTTTTCGATTGCGTCGAACGCCTTGGCACGCGCTTCGGGCTCAGGCAGGTAGGTATCGAGCAGCGTGAGGTAGAACTGCACATGCAGCGCCTCCTCATACAACTGGCGCGACAGATACATGCGCGCCTCGGGCGCGTTGATGTGCTTGTACAGGTTCAGCACGAGGTTGTTCGCGACGATGGAGTCGCCGGTCGCGAAGAACGCCACCAGGCGCTCGATCAGATGCCGCTCGGCCGGACCGAACTTGTTGCGCAGATCGTTGACGTCGAGCGAGAAATCCACTTCTTCGACGGTCCAGGTATTGCGGATCGCATCGCGGTACATGTCGTAGAACTGCGAATACCGCATCGGCCGCAGCGTCAGGTTGAAGCCTGCGTCGAGCAAGCGCGGTGCCTGCGCCGAGGAAGCGCTGATGCCGAAGGAAGGAGTCTGCTCTGACGAAGGCATGGTCATTTTCGTTACCGGTTGGCTATGGTGCTTGGCTGTCTGTTGGTACTTTTGATATTTATTGCAAATGCGTCATGCGAAACGCCTGTGCGCACGGCTCCCTCCCCCTCCAAGCTCGCTTGGGGGGAGAGGCCTTTCACCTGTTGCCTACTGACACGCCTCGCAATATTCAGGATTTTCGAGCGAACAGAACACCGCCGCTTCCGCCTGTTGCTGCGAAACGACCGGCGCGGCGGGCGCCGGCGCAGGTGTCGCGGCGGCCGCTGTCACCGTGGTCTTCTGGATCTTCGTGGCCGGGCGCGAGCGCATGTAGTACGTGGTCTTCAGGCCGGCCTTCCACGCGTACATGTACATGGACGACAGCTGGCCGATGTTCGGGCTTTCCATGAACAGGTTCAGCGACGCGGACTGGTCGATGTACGCGCCGCGCGCGGCCATCATGTCGATGAGCGAACGCATCGGGATTTCCCAGGCCGTGCGGTAGATATGGCGCAGGCGCTCCGGAATTTCCTTGATGTCCTGCACCGAGCCTTCGGCCAGCTTGATGCGGTCGCGGATTTCCGCGGTCCACTGGCCGAGCTGCTTGAGTTCTTCGACGAGGTACCTGTTGACCTGCAGGAAATCGCCCGACAGCGTCTCGCGCTTGAACAGGTTGGACACCATCGGCTCGATGCATTCGTAGCAGCCGGCGATCGAGGCGATCGTCGCGGTCGGCGCGATTGCGATCAGCAGCGAGTTGCGCAGACCTCCGGTGCGGATGTTCTCGCGCAGCGCGTTCCAGCGCGTCGTGTCCGACGGCGTCACGCCCCAGGCGTCGAACTGCAGTTCACCCTGCGCCGCGCGCGTGTCGGCGAAGGCCGGATGCGCGCCGCGTTCGAGCGCGAGCTCGTGCGAGGTAACCAGCGCGTTGTAGTAGATCTCCTCGGCGATGCGCGTGGACAGCGTGCGCGCCTCCTCGGAATCGAACGGCAGGCGCAGCTTGAAGAACACGTCCTGCAGGCCCATCACGCCGAGACCGACCGGGCGCCACTTGAGGTTGGAGCTGCGCGTGGATTCGATCGGATAGAAATTCAGGTCGATGACGCGGTCGAGCTGGCGCACGGCCACGCGCACGGTTTCGGCGAGCTTGCCGTAGTCGAAGCCGTCGGCGTTCATGTGCTGGCCGAGGTTGATCGAACCCAGGTTGCACACGGCGGTTTCGCCGAGCGAGCTGACCTCGATGATCTCGGTGCACAGATTGGACAAGTGGACGACGTTGCCTTCCTTTGCGGTCTGGTTGCAGGCGCGGTTCGACTTGTCCTTGAAGGTCATCCAGCCGTTGCCGGTCTGCGCCAGCGTGCGCATCATGCGTGCATAGAGGTCACGCGCCTTGACCTGCTTGTGCGCCAGCCCAGCGGCCTCGGCCTGCTCGTAGGCCGCGTCGAACGCGGCGCCCCAGCGATCGACGAGGTGCGGCACGGCCTTCGGATCGAACAGCGACCACATCGCATCGCTTTCGACGCGGCGCATGAAGATGTCCGGGATCCAGTTGGCGAGATTGAGGTTGTGCGTGCGGCGCGCTTCATCGCCGGTGTTGTCACGCAGTTCGAGGAATTCCTCGACGTCCGCATGCCAGGGTTCGAGGTAAACGCAGGCCGCGCCCTTGCGCTTGCCGCCCTGATTCACCGCGGAGACCGATGCGTCGAGCGTCTTGAGCCACGGCACGATGCCGTTGGACAGGCCGTTCGTCGACTTGATCAGCGACCCGCGCGCACGGACGCGCGTGTAGGCCAGGCCGATGCCCCCGGAGAACTTCGACAGCATGGCCACGTCGGCATAGCGCTTGTAGATCGACTCCAGCGAGTCGTCGGGCGAATCGAGCAGGAAGCACGAGGACAACTGTTCGTGCGTGGTGCCGGAGTTGAACAGCGTGGGCGAACTGGGCAGGTAGTCGAGGCTGCCCATCAGGCGATACAGCTCCAGCGATTCGCCGACGTCCTCGCACAGCGCGCAGGCGATGCGCAGGAAGAACTGCTGGGGTGTCTCGATGACCTTGCGCGTCTTCGGATGGCGCAGCAGATAGCGGTCATAGACCGTGCGCAGGCCGAAGTAGTCGAAGCGGCGGTCGAGTTCCAGGTCGAGCGCGCTGTTGAGCTTGCGCGCATTGGCCTGCACGAACGACAGCAGGCGCTCGTTGATGAGGCCGAGTTCGTGACCGCGCGTGACCGACTGCGAGAACGCGTGGATTTCCTGGCCGGAAACTTCCTTGGCGATGTAGTCCGACAGCAGGCGGGCGGCGAGGCGGCCGTATTCAGGCTCTTCGGCCGTGAGCATTGCCGCGGTGCGGATCGACAGCTCGTCGAGTTCCCACGTGGTCGCGCCGTCGTAGAGGCCGGAAATCGTGCGCGTGGCCACGCGCATCGGATCGATGGAATACAGGCCGTCGGCGGCGCGCGTCACGGCGCGCACGATCTTGTTCAGATCAACCGGCTCGCGCTTGCCGTTGCGCTTGGTCACAGCCATCGCGCCGGTCGAATGCGGCGGGGTCAGCGCGAACTGCGGCGCGCGGGAATCGGTGCGAGTAGCGCTGGTGCGAGCCGTGGCGCTGGCGACGTCATGTTCTGTGGTGCTCATGGAACTCCCTCCGGTGTAGTGGAGCACGGCTGCCGTCCTGTCCCGGGAACGGCAAAACGAAGGGACGGCGACGCCGCGGTTCAGGCCGCAGTCGTAGCCACGCCCCCTCGGGCGTGCGGAGTGGCGGAATACGGGTAACGCGTCGCCAGGGCTGCAAGAGCCGGCGACTGCGCTGGACCCGTCTCCCCGCGGAGACTCCTGGCCGTTACCACGCGGTGTGCAACGCGCGGTTGCCGGCAGGTATTCGGGCTTGCGGACACGGATCCGGAACCCCGGACCCACCTACTGGTTCTCGCTTCCCAGCCCTTGCGGGCCAGTGCTCATGAGGACGTTCGTTTCCACTGACCGCTGCGGGGCAGCTCCGGAATTGCACCGGATTCCCGTTTAATCCCGGCCGTGACCGGGAACCGACGGAACACAACATATAGAGGTTGACAGACCTGGGTCAACACAATTGGCTGTGAATTCGTCGGCAATTCGCGCTTTCAGTTTCGTGAAGAAAAGTAGCGCGAAGGGCTTGCAATCGGCCTGGGGACTGGGTCGTGCCGGTGATGGTCGGTGATGGCTGCGAGACGGCACCGACCATGCGAAACGATCGTCCGCCGCGATGCGCCGCCTCCGGCACATCAGCGCGAGCCGAGTTGCACCACACAACGGGCCAGGCGCCAGAGCGCCCACAGGCCGAGGAACACCGTGTAGGCGGCAGATGCCACCAGCGCTATCAGCACCAGCAGTGCAAATGTGCGTTGCCCGATGACCTGCCAGTTCCTGGGTCGCGGCCATGGCCACTCCCAGTCGCCAGTCGAAACGTCGTCGGCACTTCCATAGACGCGGTCGCGACCGATCGAGCGCACTTCGAACGCGCTGCCATCCGCAGCTCGCCAGTAAACCATCGGCACGCCGAAGGGATCGACGAGCACGGAGGGGCGCACCGGATCGTTGACGCAGTTGCGTTCGCGCACGACACCGGACAATTCGTCGAGACTGTCCGGCAATCGGCCGCAGTCGAGCCGGAACATCGCGATCACCCTCTCAAGCCTGATCGCAGCCGCGCGTACGGCGTGAAATGGACGGCCCTGGTTGATGCAGCCGTGATTCACGATAAGGCCTGCGAGTCCGGCAACCACAGGCAACAGCACGAGCGGCCACAGCAGCACTTTGCCGGCAACGCGATTCGATCGGTACACGATGCGGTTCCTGCGAGGCGCACGCTGCCAGCGGCGTCGCGAATGCGCCGCCGAACGAATCAGCATGCAGGAAAGGGGAATTGCGGGGAGTTCGCCGCAGCACGGCTCCCCTATCGACCCGAGGTATTCGCAGCGAGTTCCGACGGAGCGCGAAAATACGGCAGTGGAGTGAGAAAGAGGGAGAGCGGCGGAACGATTCGCTGCTACTCGTTTCTCACTGCTCTCCTCTCATTCCTGCCCGCTCGGCGTGCCACCCAGAAAATCCACCGCCACCTGCAGCATCGAGCGCGTACCGACATCGAGCGCTTTTTCGTCGAGGAAGAACTTCGGCGAATGGTTCGGTGCGGCCTTCGCCAGATCCTGGCCCGGCGGCACGACGCCGACGAAGAAATACAGGCCGGGCACTTCGTCGGCGAAGTAGGAAAAGTCCTCGGCGACCATGTTCGGCGGCACCTCGATGACATTCTGCGCCCCGACGGCTTTCTCGAGGCTCGGGCGCAGGCGCTTGGTCAACGCCGCGTCGTTGCGCGTGACCGGGTTGTGCACGTCGGGCATCGGCGCTTCGAGTTCGACGCGCGCGCCCTGCGCCTCGGCCACGCCTTCGGCAGTGCGGCGCAGGCGATTGAACAGGTCTTCGCGCATGCCGGCATCGAAGGTGCGCACGGTGCCTTCGAGTTCAACCTTCTCCGGAATGATGTTGTAGCGCACGCCGCCCTGGAACATGCCAAAAGTGAGCACGGCCGGCAATTTAGAAATGTCCATTTGTCGACTCACGATGGTCTGCGCCTGGCTCACGATCGCCGCGGCCGTGACGATGGGATCCACACCGCGCCAGGGCTGCGCGCCGTGCGTCTGCGCGCCGAACACGCGGATCTTGAAGCGGTCGGACCCGGCCAGTAGCGGGCCTTCGCGCACGCCGACCTGGCCGGCGTGCAGGGTGTAGAACACATGCAGGCCGAGCACCGCATCGGGCTTCCAGTCGCGGAACAGGCCTTGCTTGAGCATGAGCTTGGCGCCGCCCTCCTCACCGGGCGGCGAGCCCTCCTCGGCGGGCTGGAAGATGAACATCACTTCGCCGGGCAGGTCCTTCTTCATGCCGGCCAGCGCGGTCGCGACGCCGAGCAGGATGGCGGTATGCGCGTCATGGCCGCAGGCGTGCATGACGCCGACCTCCTGACCGCCGTAGGTGCTGCGGACCTTGCTCGCGAACGGCAGATCCACTTCCTCGGTCACGGGCAATGCATCGATGTCGGCGCGGATCGCAAGACGCGGCCCGGGCTTGCCGCCCTTGAGCCAGGCGATGACGCCGGTATGCGCGACGCCCGTCTTCACCTCGAGGCCGAGCTTCTTCAGGTGATCGGCGACGAGCTTGGCCGTGCGCGTCTCGCGGTTGCCGAGTTCGGGATGCTGGTGGATGTCGCGGCGCCATTGGATCACCTGATCGCCAACCGCTGCGGCGGCCTGTTGCGTATCCGCCGTGGCGAACGCGGGTGCCGCGGTCATGGCGGCAAGCAGAGCGAGACAGATTCGGCGCATGGCTGGGTTCTCCGCGAAAAATCCGATGGTAGGCCAAGCCGGGCGCGATGGCGCGGGACCGTGGCTATTGCGTCATGCCGGTCCGCAGTCGCAGCCGCGTAGGTTGGCGGTGAGCGCAGCGAATCCCAACATCGAGGTATTCACATCGCGAAGACCGTCGAACCGGGCGGATCTCCGCCACAACGACCGGCCGGATGCGAGGCCTCGATGTTGGGGTTCGCCCTCGGCTCGCCTCCAACCTACGGCAAATGCTCGCGCGCCAGATAGTCCTCGCTCTGCATCTCGATCAGGCGCGACTCGGTGCGGCTGAATTCGGCGCGCAGCCGGTCGCCGTCGTAGAGGTCGATGATGGGCACGGCAGCCGACAGGATCAGCTTGACGTGACGGTCGTAGAACTCGTCGACCATCTCGATGAAGCGGCGCGCCGCATCTTCCATCATCGGCGTGAACTGCGGCACGCCGGAGACGATGACGGTGCCGTAGTCCTTGCCGATCTCGATGTAGTCGGCGACAGCGCGCGGGCCTTCACAAATCGCCTCGAAGGCGAACCAGACCACGTCTTCGCCAAGCCGGCGCACGGGAATGTCGCGATCGTGAACTTCGATCTGCGCCTCGCCGCGCGCGACGCCATGGCTGATGCGCTGGAAGCAGTCGTTGAGCGCGCGCTCCGCATCCGGCCCGAGCGGCGCATGGAACACGCGCGCCTGGGTCAGCGCGCGCAGGCGCCAATCCTGGACGGAGACGATTTCGACGACCGCGCAATGCTGCTGGATCTGCGCGATGGCCGGCAGGAAGCGCTCGCGCTGCAGACCGTTCGCATAGAGTCTGGCCGGCGCCGTATTGGACGTGGTCACGAGGCAGACGCCGCGCGCGAACAGATGGCGCAGCAGACCCCCGAGGATCATCGCGTCACCGATGTCGCTGACGAAGAATTCGTCGAGGCAGAGCACGCGCGTATCGGCGGCGATGTCCTCGGCCACGTCGGACAGCGGATCTTCGCGCCCCTGCAGCGCCGTCAGTCTGGCCTGCACCTGGCGCATGAAGCGGTGGTAATGCACGCGGCGCTTCTGCGCGATCGGCAGGTGCTCGAAGAACAGGTCGATCAGGAAGGTCTTGCCGCGGCCAACGCCGCCCCAGAGATACAGGCCGAGTACTGGTTCGGGTGCGGCGAAGTGCGCGCGCAGGCGCGCGAACAGGCCAGCAGGCACACTGGGCTGCAAGGCCCCGCCGATACGGTCGAGCTCCACCAGCACGCTGCGCTGCGCGGCATCGTCCTGCCAGTCGCCGCGCTGCACGCCGGCGACGTAGTGCGACGTTGCGCTCACCTCAGCGGGTCCGCAGCGGCGGCAGGTTGTCGCGTACGCCGTTCTTGATCGCGCCGCGCAGATCCATGAGGCGGCGATGGAAGAAATGGCTGGTCTCAGGCATGCGCACCAGTTGCGGCGGCCTGGCCAGTCCTGCGACCCAGGCGAACACCGCGGCGGGATCGACGACCTCGTCGGCCTCGCCCTGCACGATCAACCACGGGCAATCCGGCAGATCGATCGCGTCGAAGGCCCAGCGTCCGACCGGCGGCGCGATCTGGATCAGCTGTTGCGGTGCCAGCGATTGCGCCGCACGCAGTGCTACGTAGCTGCCGAAGGAAAAACCCGCGAGCCACAGCGCATCGCCCGGACGCTCGCGGCGCAGCCAGTCGGCGATCGCGCGCAGATCCTCGGTTTCGCCGTTGCCGTCGTCGTATTCGCCCTGCGAATTGCCGACACCGCGGAAGTTGAAACGCACCGTCGACAGGCCCAGCTCGACGAGCGAGCGCGACACCATCGTGACGACCTTGTTGTGCATCGTGCCACCGTGCAGCGGATGCGGATGGCAGACGATCGCGGTGCCGCTGCGCTCCTCCTGATCGGGCCGTTCGATCAGGCATTCGAGCAGGCCTGCAGGGCCTGGCAGGTTCAGTGCGCCCGAGGACGCGGGAAAGCGGACGGCGGTATCGGGAGAGTCGGTCATCCGCGGATTGTAGCCAAGGCTCCTGCGGCACGGCAGCAGCGCGGTTGCAGGGCGATTCGCGTGGCCAGCAGGCGAGTCACCGTCAGCACTGCCCGTACCGCTGCGCCCGCATCGGTCGCGGCGGAGCTGTGCCGGGATCCGCTGCAACGAAATGCGAAGAATTGCGCCGGAGGTGCCAACCCGGCATTTTGCCGCGCGTTCACCGGAGACACTCGCCCCGGTTCCGCCGTGCGACGGATGCGCCGGCCACCGGCCGCTTGCACAGTCCACGACCCACGACCGATTCGTCTGCAGGAGACGCCTGATGATGCGCACCTCTTTCGCCCGTGTGATCTCGGTACTGCTGCTCGGTGCCGCCGCGGGCCAGGCGGCCGCCGCCGGACTCTGGACCGATGCCACCGCGCCGCTGCCGTTGGACGCGAACGGCCCGCTGCCGCGCAGCTATCGCAGCCTCGAGCTCGACGTCGCCGCGGCACGCATCGCGCTGCGCGACGCGGTGGCCCAGGCCAAGCCGTTCACGCTGCCGCGGCCGGACGGCAGCGTCGCGGAATTCGTGCTGGAAGACTCGGGCACGATGCCGGCCGAACTGGCCGCGCGCTATCCGCAGATCGTCAGCCTGCGCGGCCGCGACGAGGCCGGCAACCGGGTGCGCCTCGACCTTTCCGATCTCGGCCTGCAGGCGCTGGTGTTCGATCGCGACGGCAGCTGGATCGTGCAGCCGAACACGCTGGGCGGCGGCAGCGCCTACATCAGCTTCCGTCGCAGCGACAGCGCGAGCGGCGCGCGCTTCCACTGCGACGTGCACGGCACCGACGAAACCCCGGACGAGCACCTCGGTGCTGCACCGGTCGCCAGTACCGTGACCGGCGCGAACCGGCGCGTGCTGCGCACAGCGGTCGCCGCAACGGGTGAGTACACCGCCATATTCGGCGGCACCGTACCGCAGGGTCTTGCGGCCGTCGTCACCGCGATGAACCGCGTCAACGAGGTCTACGGCAACGAATTCAGCGTGACCATGCAGCTCGTCGCCAACAACAACCTGCTGATCTACACCAACGGCGGCACCGACCCGTACAGCAACAGCGACGGGGGGGGCATGCTGGCCCAGAACCAGACCAACCTGAGCAGCGTGATCGGCGCAGCCAACTACGACGTCGGCCACGTGTTCAGCACCGGCGGCGGCGGCGTGGCCACGCTGAACGCGATCTGCAACGACAGCACCAAGGCGCGCGGCGTGACCGGCCGCGGCAATCCGCAGGGCGATGCGTTCTGGATCGACTATGTCGCCCACGAAATCGGCCACCAGTACGGCGGCTCGCACACGTTCAACAGTACGACCGGCGCCTGCAGCGGCAACCGCACGGCCAGTGCGGCCTACGAAACCGGCAGTGGCTCGACGATCCAGGCCTATGCAGGCATCTGCAATACGGACGACCTGCAGCCGAACTCGGACCCGTATTTCCATGCCAAGAGCCTGGAGCAGATGCAGGCCCGCCTCGATGCGGTGCCGAGCTGCGGCAGCAGCTCGACGCCAAATCCGAGCAGTGCGCCGGTCATTCCGCCGATGACGGCCACTTACGCGATCCCAGCGCGCACCCCGTTCGAACTGCTCGCTCCGCTCGTCGCGGACGCGGACAACGATTCGCTGAGCTATACCTGGGAGGAATACGACCTGGGCGCATCGACCGCGATCAACGTCGACAATGGCAGCAGTCCGATCATGCGCTCGTGGAATCCGGCCCCCGTTCCCGGACGTACGATCCCGCGCCTGTCCAACCTGCTCGCGAACACGACCGCGCCCGGCGAAATCCTGCCGACCATGGACCGCGCATCGATGAAGTTCCGCCTGACCGTGCGCGACAACCATCCCGGCGGCGGCCGCAGCAGCAGCGTCGACATGCCCGGCATCCAGGTCGTCGGCAGCGCCGGACCGTTCCTCGTCACCGCGCCGAACACGGCGGTGAGCTGGACCGCCGGCGTGCCGCAGGCCGTGACCTGGGACGTCGCCGGCACGACCGCCGCGCCGATCAGCTGCGCCAGTGTCGACATCGACTACTCGCGCGACGGCGGTACGTTCTGGTCGCGTCTGGTCACGGCGACGCCGAATGACGGCAGCGCCGACATCGTGATTCCTTCCCGCAGCGTCACCACGCAGGGCCGTATCCGCGTACGCTGCAGCAACAACCTGTTCTTCGATATTTCCAATGTGAACTTTGCCGTCGTGCAGGACGATACGATCTTCCGCAACGGCTTGGAGTGAACCGACGCGACTGCCGCCGGTCCGGACGCGACGGGACACGAGGCGTCCCCTCCTCGCGCCGCCTCAGTCGCTGCCGCTGTCGCCGCGGTACGGATCGTTGCCCCAGGCCTGATGCACGACACAACCAAGCGCCACGGCAATGCCGCGCGGCAACGGCGTGTCAGCGATGCTCAGCCGTTCGCGCCAGTTGCCCTGGATCAGCAGTTCGGCCCGGTCGACGCCGTCGCGGCGCAGCATCAGCCGTCGCGGCACGGGTGCGTCCGTATGCACGCTCCAGGTTTCGCCGCCAGTCAGCGTCAATGCGACATGGCTGCCGCGCCCCCAGCGCACGACGTTGCGCAGCTGCGCCAATTCCAGGGTGTCATCGCGCAATGTATGGCTGCCGTCCGGCCGCAAGCTCGTCCAGAGCATCGACACGATGCCGCCTCGTCCTCTGGCCAGAGCGGCTGCGCGGTGATTGCACTGCAGCGTCAACGTCGTATCGCCAAGCTGCAGGCGGCGTTCGCCGGTGCGATCTGCGCGCGTGATGAAGCCACACTCTGCGCCATTGTCGCGCACGAGATAGTGCGCCTGAGCCTGATCGACGATTTCCAGTTCCAGCACCTGAAGCTCCTTCGGCGCGCTCACATCCCACCCTCACCACCGCGAGCTATGCTCGGCGCATGAACCATCTTGCGCACGCCGTGCTGGCCGGTCCGGACGAAGACCTGATCCTCGGCGGCCTGTCCGGTGATTTCGTGCACGGACCGGTGCCGACGGATCTGCGCCCCGGCGTCGCGCGCGGCATACGGCTGCATCGCGCGATCGACGTCTATACCGATGCCCATCCTGTCGTTGCCGAGTTGCGCCGCCTGTTCGACCCGCCGTTCCGACGCTATGCCGGCATTCTGCTCGATATCTGGTTCGACCATCTGCTCGCGCGCGACTTCGCGCGCTGGTGCGATACGCCGCTGGCCCTGTACTCGGCCGCGCTGCTGGCCCTGCTGCGACGCCACGCCGCCGAGCTGCCGCCCCAGATGCACGGTTTCGTCGCTTACATGCAGCGCAACGAGCTTCCGGCCGCCTACGCGGATGCCGCGATGATCGGCCGCGCCCTGGCCGGCGTCGGCACGCGCCTGAGCCGCGCCAATCCGCTGCATCAAGCCTTGCCGCTGCTGCTCGAACGCGACGCGGCGTTGCAGACCGGCTTCGAGGTGTTCTTCCCGCAGTTGCGAAGCCACGTGCAGGCGTGGCTGGCCGACAGGACCGCGCAGTCGTAGAAACGACGACACCGCCGGGTGGCGGTGTCGTGTGGAATCCTTCAGTGCAGTGCGTGGCGCGAGGCGGACCGGCGAGTGCTTCCGTGCTTTTTGCTGGCGAGATGGGCGTTGACTGACCGGGGACAGAAGCGGTTCGATGTCGGCAACCTTCCCTGGTGCTATCGCCTGCCGCTCATGCATGCCCAGCCTGAACGACACACGCGAGATGTGCGTCAACGCATCTCGCCAACGTGTGTCATTTGACCTGGTCAATCATCCAGAGCACTGACGCCTTGACTTGTTCGTCATTGAGCGACGGGTTGCCGCCGCGTGCCGGCATGATGCCAGCTCTACCCGTGTAGCCTTCGGTGGCATGCTTGACCAGGGTGTCGGCACCCTGCGCGATGCGCGGCGCCCAGGCCGCCTTGTCGGTGATGAGCGGCGCGCCGCCTGCACCGGAATTGTGGCAGGCGCCACAGAGCTGGTCGTAGATCACCTTGCCGTCCGTCGTGCCGCCGTAGGCGACGCGGCTCGCGGCTTCCTTCTTGCGAGCCTCCTCCGCGGCCAGCATCGCGGCGCGACCCGTTTCACCCGCATAAGATGCGCCGACCGGAGCCAGGCGATCCGCCACCACTTTCTCCGCGACCGGGCTGGGCGCCGCGGGATTCTTCGCATAGATATAGAGCGCGAGCAGGATGAAGGCCACGGCCATCAGTGCCAGCACGCCGATCAGCATCGAGAAGCGCTTAAGGAATTCCAGGTCGGTCTTGGTAATCGGGCTGCTCACAGAACACCTTTCCTAGCGGCGGCGTGGGCCGGAGAGGCACCCGGCACGGAAAAAAGACGGGCAAGTATAACGGCCGCCCCCCTGGCACGGAAGCGCAGGGCTAGCCCGGCGCCCGGCGGGGCAGCTATGATGCGCGCCGGGCCACATCGCGCGGTTCACGCCTCCCCTGTCACGACCATGCCCCATCGGCTGACCCGCGACTGGCACCGCTGCCGCAACCGACCCGCTTCCGCGGTGCAAGACCGCAACGCAACACCGTCACCACGCGCCCGTAGCTCAGCTGGATAGAGTACCGCCCTCCGAAGGCGGTGGTCGGGGGTTCGAATCCCTCCGGGCGCGCCAAATATCGCCAATTGTTGCCGTGTATACGCGGGAACCATCGGAGGGCGCCAACCTGACGCCGGCGGTAGCCGCTTGCGCAAAACATCCGAGCGTGAAACGCGATGACGACTTTCTTCATGTGCGGCCTGACCTGATCCAGCGACTGGCATGCGCTCGCGACAGACGCGGCGGGCGGAATTGACCAAGGTCGACCGTTCAGGCTAGCGCCACACTGTCATGCATCGTTTCTATGGTTCGGGCCAATAGCGCCGCGACATCTATGCCACCGCAAGGGCTCGGCACGGTATTGGTTGCCTTGATCTCGGCAACGCCGGCGTCGCGCAGCAGCTCGATGGCGCCGGCGGCAAACAGCCCATGGACAGCAACGCAATACGGGGCAGGCATGCCGGCGTCCCGAAGGCACCGGCTTGCCATGGCCAACGTGCCGCCGCTGGCGATGATGTCATCGAGCAGGACCGGCGTGTGACTCTTCCATGCACTCAGCGTCGGCAACCGGATCGTCACATCGCGGTCCCCGTGGCGCTGTTTGGCCAGAACCGCACTGGGCGCACCAATTCGGGCCGCCACATCGTCCACCCATTGGCGGCTTTCTTCGTCCGGGCCGAGGAGTACGGGACGTTCGACATGCGTTGCTATCCATTCCGCCAGCGCCGGTGCCGCGTGGGTGACGCCGCTGCGCAACGTGTAGATCGCATCGAGCGACCGATAGCGATGCAAATGAGGATCCACCGTCACCAGCCAGTCAAAATGCCGGGAGAGCACGGCGGCGAAAGGCCTCGACGAGATTGATTCGCCGGGATGGAACCGCGTGTCCTGACGCATGTAAGCCAAGTACGGAGCGATGAGTCCGATGCGACTGGCACCCAGTTCGCGCAGCGTGTCGGCAGCAAACAATAGCGGCAGAACCTTGGCATCGGGGTCGTGCAGACTGGCGACGATGGCGACAGGCGCACCGGAGGCGGGCTTTTCCAACGTCACCCGCGATTCGCCGTCGGGAAAGCGGTGCACCGCCAGCCCGGCGGTTTGGGCTTCCAGGCAACTTGCGAGCGCCATACACATCGCCTCGTTGCCCGGCATTGCGTAAAGCTGCATTGGCTTCATGGCATCACATCGATCAGCTTCATATGGTTCTTGACGAAGGCCAGCGCATAGGCCAGTTCGCCCCGGGACTCCGCGTGCAACGTGAACAGCGGATCGCCAGCGTCAACATGATCGCCAACGCGAACATGCAGGTACATGCCCGCCGTAGGGTCGAGCGGCGCACCGGCGAGCTTGGCGGTGCGGGCGATCAGGCGATTGTCGATCGAGCCGATCATGCCCGAATGCGGAGCCACCACATCGTGTTTGTGCTTCGCGTGGCCCGGCACGCGCATGCCGCCCTGTGCGGCGCAGATTGCCTCGAACTTTGCGTTGGCGCGCCCATCGTCGAGTACCGCCGTGGCGATGGCAAGGCCACCGCCCGGCGGTGCGAGACCGCCCATCTCAATGATCGACGCAGCCAAAGCCAAGCCACGCTCGCGCAGGTCGGCCGGGGCCTGCACCGCCCCGCGCAATACGGCCAGTACGTCATGTGCTTCCAGCGCGGGCCCGATGCCGCGACCAACGGGCTGGGTGCCGTCACTCAGCAGACATCTGACCTGCAGTCCCATCCGCGTGCCGACTCTTTGCAACGCGCCCTCGAGGGCTTGCGCTGCCAGTGGCGAACGCAGTTTGGCGCTGGGTCCGACCGGTATGTCGAACACGACATGAGTGGCGCCGGCAGCGACCTTCTTGGATATCACCGATGCGATGAGCTGGCCGGTCCCGTCGATATCCAGGGCACGCTCGATGCGAATCAGCAGATCGTCGGCGGGACTCAGGTCGACTGCTCCGCCCCAGACAATGCAGCCGCCTTCGCGCTCGACCACGCCGCGCATCTGGGCCAGGCTCAGGGATACAGGAGCCAGTACTTCCATCGTGTCTGCTGTGCCCGACGGCGAGGTGATGGCGCGCGACGAGGTTTTTGGAATGACCAGTCCCAGCGCAGTCACGATGGGCACAGCGATCAATGTCGTGCGATTGCCCGGAATGCCGCCGACGCAATGTTTGTCGACAACGATGGCGCTATTCCAGTGCAATCGGTTGCCCACGCCGACCATGGCACGCGTGAGATCCAGTGTCTCGTCTTCCGAAAACGAAGGGTGCGCGCACGCGCTGACGAAGGCGGCGAGCTGTGCGTCGGAATAGCGTTGAGCCACGACGTCTTGCATGATCGCGTCGAACTGCGCCCGCTCGAGTTTGCCGCCATAGATCCGGGTCCGCACTGCACTCATCGAATCAAGCGGCGGAGACGGCGAAAATGTGACCATTTCGCCCGGGGCGGGCGAAAGCAGAGCCCACGCTGCCTCCGAAAAGCCGGCCTGATTCACGTCCAGCAGTTGCCCCGATACGACGTCGAGCAAAGCCACGATGCTTCGTGCGCCGACATGTACCTGCAACCGCGAGTGCCCCTGCAACCCCTCGGCGCAACAAACGACCGAATCCCTGTGCAGGAAGACAACCGGCTGGTGATTCGCATCGATACCGAGGCGCAGAGGAATCAAGCCACTGCTCGAAGCCGCGATTGGACGCGAGTTCGGCTTTTCCATGTGGCTCATGGATGGGCCGGACTACGCGCTTGGCTGGACGTTTCCATCCTGCCCTCCATCGTCCGGCTCGGCGAACGCCGTCCGATCGCATCGAGACACTCGGGAAGTTCGGCGGACACATGAGCGCCGCAGGATGTGTACATGACATTGTCCGATCGGTGATAAACGCATGGTGACGTCCACAACAGAACACTGGGCCGGTTTCGACGTTCGTCCCATTGTCGACGGACGGCTGCGTACCGGCTTGAGCTGGATCAAGGGTAGCGGCACCGGGCGCCCCGAAGACTGAGATTGACCCAGATCAACGCGCAGGGCGCCGTAGGTGACTATGGTTCCAGTCACGACGGCGCAGACATTGGCGCGGTCGTTGATCACAATCACCCCTGGAGGAATCAGTCATGCAATTGCCAAGTCTATTCCACCCGTTTCGCCGGACCCAGTCGAATTCGCTGGCGGATCTGGCGTCCTTGCTTCCTGACATGACCTTTGGCCAGCTCGGCCGCGGCTACGAAAAGACACTGGCGATGCAGCTGGACGTGTCCGAAGAAGCCAATGCCTATCACGTCACCGTCGATGTGCCTGGCGTCAAGAAGGAAGATATCGACATCGCCGTCGATGGCAATCAGGTGTCCATCAGTGCGGAAGTGCATCGCGAGAAGTCCGAGGGCTCGGACAAGAAGGATTTGTATACAGAGCGCTTTTTCGGCAAGGCGTTCCGCAGTTTCCTGCTGCCCCAGGAGGTCGACAGCAGCAACGCACAGGCTCACTACGACGGCGGCGTGCTCAGACTGACCTTGCCCAAGAAGGCGGGTGGTAGCAGCGCCAAGATCAAGATCGCCTGATACACATCGCTCCTTCTCCCCACAGCGCTGCCGCATCGGGTCCTTCCATGCGAATTTTCGATATCTGCACTCGACGCGTCATCGGGATCACGCCGACCTCCAGCGTCGCGGAGGCGGCGCTGGCGATGGCTCATCACCAGGTAGGTGCCGTGGTGGTGATGGAGCAATGCGATGGCCGCGACATCCCCTTGGGGATTCTTACCGATCGCGATATCGCCCTGGCCGTGGTGGCGGAGCATCGGGATCCGGTGCGAGTCCCGGTTGCCGAGGTGATGTCGTGCAGCATCGTGACATGCCGGGATGATGCGGATCTCGTCACCGTCTCGCGCATGATGCGAGGACGCGGTGCACGCCGCCTTCCCGTCATGAATGCTCGCGAGCAACTCGTTGGTTTGGTCACGGCGCATGATGTGCTCAACGCCTTGAGCGAAGAGTTGTGTGCACTGACCCGCACCTGGGTTGACGAATCGCGCGATCCTGCATCGAACAGCAAATAGGCGTCTGATCGAAAGGCGAAGTACCAGCGCGCCACGGCGAGGAGGACCGCACCGCGGCCTTCCTCGCCGGAATTGGCATCGCAGCCCGGCGCACGACGGCACAATCAGCGTCGCATCGACAGCCGGAAGCACGCGTCGTTTCGAGGTGCGCGTCCCGCAGCCCTGCCGCCGGCTCAGGCGCCGAGCAGTCGCAGCAGTTCCGCCGGTTCGGCCGGCTTGGTGCAATGGGCATGAAACCCGGCGGCGCGCGAGCGTTCGCGATCGCCGGCAGAGGCTCGGCCGCTCAGCGCAACCAGTCGCGCCGGGCAGCGTTCATCGGTCACCGTCAGTGCTGTTGCGACATCCCATCCCGTGAGGCCGGGCATGTCGATATCGAGCAACACCGAGTCGGGCGTTTGCGCGCGGCACAAAGCGAGGGCCTCTATGCCGTCGTGAGCGGTGTGCACGGTGTGCCCGCCCAGGCGCAACAGTTGCGCCAGCGAAGTCAGCAAGGACTCGTCGTCATCCGCTACCACGATCGTCAGGGAATTCATCACCGGGTCCGGGAAGGCCGACCTGCAGTGTGGACACGGCGCGGTGAAAGGCGGGTGTCCGGTGTTGCACCAAGGGGAAAGTCGTCCGCACATTGTTGGAGCGTCGCTCCCTGCGATCCACGTCAGGTCCCCGCAACCCTCGCCGACGCTGCGCGTTGGCCACCCCGACTCAAGGGCGCTCCAGGAGCAGGCTGATCTGAGTTCGCAGAGCCCTGGCGATTCCTGCACTACGGCGCGGCGACGCGCTCGGTGCGGCACACGGTCGGCAGGAAGCGGTCGTCGACCGTGGTCCTGTTGTCGCCCACGGCCTGCATGCCCTCGGGCACCGACGCATGGCCGCAGATCCACGACACCGGACTGACCGGGCTGCCCTTGACGACGATGGGGCGCAGGCTCAGCACCTGGCCCTTGAAGTGCTTGTTGATCCTATGGCCGAGGCGCACGTGCATCGCGCCGTCGGCAACATCGATGCGGTCGAATCGTGTGCCAGCAGCTCGAGAGCGGAGGTCCGGGTGATCGCCATCAGAGATCTGCGCGCACAGCGTGTCGCCCTGCCGCACGAACGTTCATCCGTACCGATCGATACGGCGCCAGTGCCTGGCTCGCCTCTCTCACCCCTTTTCTACTGCGGCCGCCGATACGCTCGCCCCGACGCGCACTGCTCCCTCGTGTCGGCTCGACGTAATGTCGACTCCGCCTTCGCCATCACTCGGGCGGCGCGCATCAGGACGGCGTCTCGACGGCCTCGCTACAAACGGGTGTGGGAAGGGCGGGCTAGGCGGTGGGTGTTTCCCCCGGACATCCGGGCACATGCTGCCAGATCGGTGCGCTGGCGCACAGCCGTTCGGTTCGCTGCCATTTGTTGCTTAGTTGCCTTTTTGACTAGTGATATGCCTTTTCGTCGTTAGACAACACTTGCGCTAGAGGGCTAATACCTGGATGGATTTATTGCTACGACCTGAGCGACTATCGCTCGGTGCCCGGGGGGGCTCCCAAAGGAATGGCGCGCACGCTGCACCGCAGCATGCGCGTTGCGCTGCGGCCGCATGACGCGGCCGGCGACGGACAGCATTGCGGTTTCTTCCTGCGTACCAGTCAGCCTGCACGGGTTGCTGCATAGCGCAATGCGCTGGACATCTGCGTGACAGGCGCGCGTTCGGCCATGAGTTACCGGCTGTTGCGCACAGCAGGAAGTTGCAGGTTTCGTCACCGAACAGCAGGCCGCAGCGGTAGTACCGTCGGCGGTCGACGGCGCAAGCCCCTCGCAAGGGTAAGAGCATGGCCGACGTAAAAACGCTTCCCTGGCCCGCCGACACACGGCTGGTCCGTCTGGGCGAGATCGAAATCGATCCGCGCTACCGCTGCGTGAGCCGCGCGGGCGTCGCCTACGAACTGAATCCGCGCTGCTTCGACCTGCTGCTGCTGTTCCTGAGCGAACCGCGCGTGCTGCATACCCGCGACGCGATCTTCCGCAAGGTCTGGCGCGGCGCCGTGGTGGAGGACGCCAACCTCACCACGTCGATCTGGCTGTTGCGCCGTGCACTCGGCGGCGCGGCCAAGCAATGGATACGTACGGTATCCAAACAAGGTTACATTTTCGATCCGCCGCCGACGCTGGAATTCGAGCTGGTGTCCGCCGACGAGCCGACGTCTGTCGCGTCGCCGGAAATCGGAGCCCTCGTCATCGACGCCGCGACCCGCGCGGACGTCGTGAACGACGCCGCACCGCTGGAGGTATCGGCACCCGCGGTCGCTGCACGTTCGGCGTCGACGATTCCGCGCGGCTGGGCATTGACGCTGGCGACCGCGGCAGCCTGCCTGAGCCTGATGCTGCTGACCGGGGGTCTGCTCGGTGCGCGCAGCCGCGGCACGGCGCCGACCCATGTCGTCCTCGTCGCGACGACCGATCCGAGCCTGCCGGAAAACCTGCGCTGGCCGGCGCGGCTGCTGCAGCACTGGCTGAGCTGGCAGCTGAGCAGCGTGCCGCACGTCATCCTCAGGACGCCGTCCGAGTCCGTGGCCGACGGCAACGAAACCATCGTGCTGCTGGAAGTCGGTGCGCCGGCGCAGGGCACTGAGTGGCGGGTGTCGGCGCATTTCCGTGGCTCCGCCCCGCAGGCCGCCATCGTCCGGCGCGCCGACAGCGCCCACCTGGTTTCGGCGATCGCCGCGGTCAGCGCGGACGTGTTCGCGCGCCTGGCCGCGACCGATTCGAACCATGCGCCGACGCTGAACCTGGATGCGGCGACGGCACAGCAGCTGGCGGAAGGACTCGAAGCCGAACAGCAGCATCGCTGGGGCGACGCGGTCCGCGCCTATACGACGGTGCTGACTGCCGTGCCCGCGATGGGCTTTGCCCGCTTCCGCCTCGCGCGCTGCCTGACGCGGCTCGGCCAGCAGGGCGCGGCGCAGGCGGAGTTGAGCCGCACGACCGGCTGGATCGACGGCCTGCCGGCGTTCCTACGCGAACCGGTGCAGGCGGAAGCGTTCGTGATCCGGCAGGACTACACCGCCGCGGCAGATGCCTATGCCGCCTTGCAGAAAAACGTCGCCGACGGCACGGGCTATCGCCCCGCCGAGGCGGCCAGCCTGCGTCGCGCCGGTCGCAGCCGTGAAGCGGCCGAGCGCATCGGCGAGGCCTTGCCGCCGGTTCCGGCGCAGGCCATCGACTGGCTGATCGAACGCGCCGAAACTGAAATCGCCAATCGCGACTTTCGCGCCGCCGCGGCCAGCGCCGCGCAGGCACGGGAGCTGGCGCATACGATGGGTTGGGAACACGAACGGGCGTTGGCCGCCCTGGCGCTGGCCGAGGCGCGCAGCGCCAGCGGCGACACAAAGATCGGCGACCTGCTGCGCGAGGCCGAACAGGGTTTCGCCGCCATCGGCGACCGCCTCGGCGTGCTCGGCGCGCGCATGCGCGCGGAACTTGAGCGCGGTGCACCGGCCGTCCCGGAAAGCACGCTGAACCAGCTGCTGGCCGAAGCGCGCACCGCCGGCAACAGCGCCGCGGAGATCGATGCCCTGCGCCGGGTCGCGCTCGCGCATTACCGCGATGGCGATACGCGCGAAGCGCACCGGCGCTTCGCGCAGGCGGCGGCCATCGCCGAGTCTGCCGGCAATGCAATCGAACGCCGCCGCATCGACCTGCATCTGTTGCAGCAGGACACGCTACGCCTGGATTTCGCGGCCCTCGAAAAGCGCCTCACGCTGCTCGACGGCGAGCCGCAGCAAGGTGGAATGGTCTATGCGGTTGGACTCAATCGCGCGCGACTGCAATACCTGCGCGGCGACCTCGACGGCGCGCTGCTCACGGTGGAGTCGACGGAGAGCCGGCTGCGCGAAACGCCCAGCGGAAACCTGCCGCAAAGCACGGCGCCGCTCAACTGCATCCGCGCGACCGTCCGCCTGCTGCAGGGGCGCACGGCGGACGCGCGCTCGGAATTCCGCAGCTGCCGCACGGCCGGCAATCCGGCACTGAACCACTTTGCCGACCTCGGCGACGCGGAGCTCGCGATCCAGGCCGGCGACGTCGCCGAGGCGCGCCGCCTGCTGGCCCCGCTGCTGACGCCAGCGCAGGACACGCAGGTGGAGCCGGATCGCTGGGGGCTCGCGATGGAAGTCGCGCCGCTGCTTGCGCGTGTCGGCGATTTCGAAACCGCCAGCACGATCATCGACCGCACCCTGCCGCTGATCCGGGATTCAGGCTATCGCATGATCGAGGCGAACCTGCGCATCACGCGTGCCGAGATCGCCCTGGCCGAGGGCAAGGCGGACGACGCGGAGCGCGAGATCGCCCTCATCGAGAACATGCTGCCGCCTGACTATTGGTATGAGCGCCGACGCACACGCACCGTGCGCGCGCTGATCGCCCAGGCGCGCGGCGAGATCGAACTGGCCGCGCAGGGACTCGAAGCACTGCACACCGACACGCGAGTCCACGGCGACGTGCTGGGCGAGCTGCTCGTGCACAGCCTCATGGACGCGAACACCGCCGTGCCGCGCTGCCCCGACGAGCGACGCCTGCATCTGCTCGCTGCAAGCGGGATGCGCGGCGCGTCCGACCTGTGGATGAATCCGGCCGGACGCGATCGCGCGCATCTGGTCAGCGCATCGCAGGGGGCGAACTGGGCCACGCCGTAAGGTCTGTGACAGCGGGCTGAGGCGCTATGGTTTTCTCGCTCCGCTTGCGTGTTTGGCGGTCAGGTGGAGAGCAGTGAGAAACGAGTGACAGCAAAGCGCAGCCGGTTCGGCCCGCGCGATGCCATCGTCGACGTCGATCCGACACGCGATAACGGCTGAGCGGGTGCCGCGCCAGACAACCGCGCCACCCGTTGTGCAGGAAGGCCGTCCCTGGCCGAATCACCCTGCTTGACGTGTCTGCCATGCGTACGTGGGTTTCAGATCGTGGTCCGTAGCCACAGTCGTTGCCGGCGACCCCGGCTCACGCCGCGGGCGCGGTTGGCAGGACTAGCCCGCCTTTATGGCACCCCAAAGTAGCGGGGCCCGCGAGACCCCCTCCCGGTGCGCGCCGCCGGCGTCCGGG
>NZ_JAVTWC010000017.1:57303-108123 GCF_032229445.1 Tahibacter sp. | reverse complement strand
ACGTGACAGCAACTACTGGATGCCGGAATCACCCACACGATTCCGCGATGAGCCGGTTTTCCAGCCAGCTCCATACCGCAACGACTGCGAATGAGTGTAGGTGTGGAAAGCCTGCGGTGACCTCGGTTGAAGCAAGCCGTGCCTCTTCCTCCGCTTGCAGAATTCGCGGATCGTCCTCAGCTGATCCCTTAACGGCCAGCAGTGCCCTGGTGAGGTTGGGCATTGCAGTAGCTCGCGAAATACCGACGCGGCTTAGATGAATTATCTGGAAAAGCCGTTGGTGCGAATCAAACGCTTCTTGAAAATGATCGGTAAGGTACTTGGGAACTGGCTGCGACACGATAGCTCGGCCCTTTCATATCGACGCGTGAATGGCTGGACAATACTGTCAGGGAGACTCGTCGTTGGCGTCCGCGGATGCGACCAAAGCAATACTGTGATCGTAGGTGTCCAGCATAGCGGCGGATCTGAGTCCCGACGCATCTTGTTTATCCGCCCCCCTGCCGCGCGTATCTGTTATTCCCCGATGCTTGTAGCCATGTGGAGCAAAGCGCTGTTCTTGCGTGATGACGCCTGCGCGGATCGCGCTGTGGATAATGCGCTGCCACGCGCTATCGAAACCGCTCTTTGTGAGCGGTCCGCCGTTCTCGTTGACGATGGCCAGGCGCTTGCCGGGATTGATCGGCGCCGGCGCCGAAGGTGGGGTTACCCGCTTGCGGTAGTCGAGCGCGGCATCCCACGCGGCGCGCAGCCGGGGCGTCCAGCGCACGGTATTGCCCTTGCTGCCCTTGCTGCCCTTGCTGCCCTTGCTGCCCTTGAGGCGGTTCACGGCCAGGCCGTTCGGGGTTTCGCAGGCATCGGTCAGGGTGATCGCCTCAGCGCCGCGCAGCCGGCACAGGTGAGCGAGTTCGGATACAAACCAGAGGTACGGCGAAACCGAGCCCTTGCTGTGTGCGGGCAGCGCTCTGCGGACGCGCGCGAACGCGATGACCTTGTCCATGACCTCGGGTGTCGGTACTGCGACGCGCCCGCGCTCTTTCGCCTGCTCGACACGCTTGGCCGGGTTTGCCTCGCAGTGGCCGCGGCGAACGCCCCAACTAAACACCAGTCGCAGGTAGCGGTGCAAGTGATTCGCCTTCGTTTGGTGCCTTTCGGCACTCTTGTCAATGATCCTTTGTATGCCCGCCGTCGTGAGCTTTCGAAAGCCGAGCGCGCCAAGTGCGCCGAGCTTCGTCGGGTACTCGATCAGCGCGAGCCGGTAGCTTTCGCGATCCTTCTGCGTCCGCGGTGACTGTCCCTTGAGTTTGGGGCTGGCGTGGTACTGGTCCAGCAGCCATTGCAGGCTGCCCGTGTCGACGCTGCCGCGATCCTCGATGATCGAGTGCAGTTCCGAAGTGCGAGCGGTCGGGCCGGTAACCTTGCGCCGTACGCGCTTCCCTTTCGTACTTTTCTCGAACACGTACCAGTGGCCGGCGCGGCTGCGATCCCAGTAGATCCCTCGCGGCAGTGCCGCCTGGTCGATGTGCTTCGGCATCGACGGATCGTGTTTGCGCTTCCTACCGCGGGTCATACCAAGTCCTCCGGACGGTAGGTTTCGGTCTGCGCGGCGGGCGCCAGCAGGCCGCCGGCTGCGTTAATGAGTTCCAGGGTGGTCCAAGGGCCGTCCTTTCCATCAAACACCCGTATGCACTGGGCGCGCAAGCAACGGGCGGCGTCGCCTGCCCCGGCATAGCCGGTGATCGCGAGTAGATCGGAGGTGTCGAGAACGGAGCCGCGCATACTAAGCTCGCCTCCGGACAATCCGAACCACACGGGCGCCAGCTACAGGGGGAAAATCATGTTCACACGCGCAAAAATTGCAATTTGGGAGTACGTTCTGGGTGGTCTTGCGGTGCTCGCGCCCTTGGCTGCAGGAGTGGTTTACTGGAGCCGGTTTCACGCAAGCCCGCCGGGAAACCCTGACGCTTGGGGTCAGTTCGGCGACTTCGTTGGCGGCACGGTGAACCCTTTGATCGGAATAATTACGGTCATTTTTGTTCTGGTGACGCTCAACGAAACTCGTTCCCAGGTGGAAAGGGCTCGGGTAGATGCCGAGGCGGCCGATATTCGACGCAAGGTCGAAGGGATTCTTGAGACTTGGAACCAGCACATCACGGCGGCACGCTTTAACGGAGTTATCGGGGTAGACCTCGGCGATGGCCCGGTTGACGTGGACCTGACGTTGTCGCGCTTGTTCGAGGACGACAGTTATACGCTGCTCATGCAGCGGGCGAGGGAGACGGATCAGCGTCTGATTATCCGAAGCTGGCATGCTCGCTTCGACCGCGCTGTAAATTTGCTGATCGAGTTCGAAAACGCATTGCTTGAGTATCAAGATTATGCTGACAGTAGAAGTTTGACCGACTACTACCGGCGAAGGGTCTCGACCGCTGCTGTATTTCTGAAAAAGTGCGGTCTGCTTCCTGATGAAACGGCGAAGGGACTGTCGGTCCTGAGCATCAGAGACGCGAAGGAAAGGGCCGCTCGAATCCTTGGCACTCAGTGGCAGGAAGGCTGATCGCTTCATGGCTGCAGAGATTTGACGTAGCGCGCGCCCTTCGCGCGCAAGCTGTTCCGCGACTACGTCTTCCGCCACGTCAAGCAGTCCGAGTGCGCCCGTAAAGGGGACGGGGCTTCAAAAGCTCGACGATTGCCCAGCAGCCAGCACCACGGCCCGCCGGTGTGGTCGTGGTCGCGCAGCCAGGGGAAGCGCTTGTCGTGGCGGCCTGCGCGGATTGTGTCGATGTGGACGCAGTCGATGACGACGGCGGCGCCGACAATGGCGCCGAAGGGCATGTCGGAAAGTGGAATGTTGTAGTACGCGTCAATCGGCGTGCCGTCTGTCGCCCGGCCGACGTCGAGCCACTTCCGCGACATGCCGGCGTGGATCAGCAGCGGGCCGCGGAACCGCGTCGCCCAGGTGCGGTTTTCGATGCGCTTTTCGCGCTTCGCGCAGATCAGGTGCGCATACGGTTGGCAGATCGTGAGGGCTTTCATGGGCGCGCCCTCGGCTGCCCCGTCGTTTCTGCCTCGGATGCCAGCCGGCTGTACGCCGCTGACGTCCGGCTCAGTGATCGAGCTGTGGCGCGGAATTCCGCAACCAACGCGGCTGCCGCCGTCGCCGGTTTTTCGTTCGGGTTGTACTTCGCAATCTTGGCTTCGAGTCTGCACGCCGCAGCGCGGAGCGCGCATGCTTCGGCCATGCCTCAGAAGTATCGCGCCGCGTTCATTGGCCGCTCCCTGGAGCTGCGAGTAGTATTGGATGGGAATGCGCTAGGAGGTTCGGGACATGGCAAACGTCGATAGCCGCGACAAAGCCGTCCACCTGCGGTCGCCGGTGGACTTGTTCAAAAAGCTGCTCTGGGAAGTGGACGGAATCAGCAAGACCGTGATCAAGAATCCCGTAGCGCAGGCAAATCTGACGATAGGCGCCGCGCTGAGTCTTTGGCATCTCTGCGACTGGCTTGCGGTCGACCTCGGCAACGACGGCGCGCGATGGAAAGCTGTTTCGGCGCACCTGCGCGCAAAGGTTTCGAACCATCGCGAGCTGCAGGACGTGGCGCGTGCCGTGCGTAGCGTCCGCGCCGCGGAACAGATCGCTAACGCTTCGAAGCACGTCCAGTTGTGGAGTAACGTCGCGGATGCGGGCGTTTCGTCCGAACTTCGAACTTTGAAAGGGGCGGCCATCAACCTCGATGACGACAGCCCGACTGTGAAATTTGAGCACCAGATTGTGTTGATCGAAATTGACGGCGACTTTTTCAGTCCGCTGCAAATAAGTGACGAGGGTGCCGATTGGTGGCGCGGAGTGCTTGCCGCTGCCGGCTACGATGTGCCGCCGGGTCCGAATTTCATCGAGTAGGGGTGTGCGGTTCATGCTGCCTCGACCGTTGTGGGCTGCAGTTCGCTCATACCGCCGGACGTCGTCCTTTCGACGGTCACAGTGGCCGCGGCGGCCTGGGGCTGGTTGCGGCTCCAGATCGAGTGCGCGCGCTGACGTGAAAAGCCGAAGGCGGCGCCGATGCTGGAAAAGGTTTCGCTCGCACTCCGGCCGGCGAGGATGAGCTTTTCGCGGTTCCAGTCGCGCATCACGCCATTGCTAGTTCGAGATCGCGCTGCACCTTGAAGCTCGACGCCTGGGCGTGTCCGCCGCCGCCGTACTGCGCGGCGATGGTGCTGACGTCGGTGCCGCTCTCGATGGTGCTGCGCAGGCTGAAAACGTGACCTTCCGGCGTGTCCCAGTAGCACGCCGCGAACGGCTCGCCTTCCGCCATCAGCAGCCCGGCATCGCTGGTCAGCTTGTAGGGCAGGCTTGCGACGGGCACATCTCGGCCGGCGATGGTCATGCGCCGTTTGCAAACCTTGACCAGCTCGAACACGTCCTTGTGGTGCTTGCGCTCGATCGCCGCGCCGGAGACGACGAGGACCGACGGGCTTACCGTATTCAGGTATTCCCAGTGTGCAAACGTATATTCGTATCTGAACACGGCGGCCTGAAACTCGCGCGCGCCGGGCAGTTCGAAGCGCAACAGGTCGCGGTCCTCGACGTGGTTGACCAGCGCCGGCCGCTGCACGCTTGGGCGGAAAAAATCCCAGGTGATGCCGGCGCCGCTGCGCTCCATGTCGAAAAGCGCGTACACGTTCGCGAACCAAAGGCCATCACGGCCACCACATTTTTGTTTGACTTCGATGTTCTGCACAGCTCGCGTCATTGAGCTATTCGCTTGGGCGTCCACAGCTCCGACATCGCCCCGGTGCCGGACGACCGCTTCCGAGCGACATGACGCCGGAAGAAACCATGGGCAACCAGTCTGGCCGAGCCGAACAAATGTTTCCCGTTGTGGGTGCATGGGGCGAATGCGGGCCGAAGAAGACAGTGCGTTCTTCGCGCGGTGCTCCGGTCGCCGACCACTAACTTTAGTCAGTGCTGCCCCCTGACTTCGTCAAGTTCTGGCGAAGCGGGCCTGTCCCTACAGTGCCGCCTCCTTCACGACAACGGCTCCGCTCATGGACATCCGCTATCTCGTCCGCGCATTCGTATCGGCAGGCGCGCTGCTCGCTGCTCCTTCGGTATCCCATGCCGACTCCGCGCAAGCGCGGGGCTGCGCCACGACCGTACAGGTGGAAAACGCAAACAATGCTGGCGCCGGTTCGCTGCGCGACGCCGTGCTTGCGGTCTGCGCTGGCGGCACGATCACGTTTGCCAACCGTTTCGTGATCGACCTGGAAAGCCCGCTCACGATCAGTTCGACGCTGACGATCGACGGCAGCAGCCAGGCGCGCGACGCGTCCACGGGTGACGGCAACCTCGTGCAGATCATCGGCGGCCCTGCGCATCGCAGCTTCGTCGTCAACGCTGGCGGCAGCCTGACGCTGCGGCGCGTGCGGATCAGCAACAGCACGACCAACGATCGCGGCGGCGCGATCCTCAGCCAAGGGCATCTTGCCGTGCACGATAGCCGCTTCGACGGCAACTCGACCGGCACCGCGGGCGGTGGCGCGATCAACGCCCAGTTCGGATCGACGCTGCTGGTCGTGGGCAGCACGTTCGATGCGAACAGCTCGTTCCGCGGCGCGGCGATCTACAACGAAGGCGATGCGCAACTGGAGAACAGCACGTTCAGCGGCAACGCCGGCGCGACCAGCGAAGGTGCGATCCAGAACCGCGGCCACCTGGTCGCGATCCACATCACCGTCGCCAACAACGGCGGGCCCAACGCGAGCAGTGGCGGCCTGTTCGCGTTCAACGCCGACACGGTGCTGATCAACAGCGTGATCGCCGACAACGTCGGCCAGAACTGCCGCATCAACAGCGGCACGGTGACCGCGATCGCGCTGCTCGCCGAGTCGGGCACCTGCACGCCACAGTTCACTGCCGATCCGCAGCTCCTGCCGCTGGCTGCGCGCGGTGGCGTCACCAGGACCCATGGCCTTGCGGCGACAAGCCCGGCCATCGATGCCGGCGACGCCGAGTTCTGCCTGGCGACGGACCAGCGCGGTGTGCTGAGGCCGTTGCAAGCCGGCTGCGATCTCGGTGCGATCGAGAACGAGGACATCTTCGGCGACGGCTTTGACGGTCCACTCTGACGGGTCGGTTTAAATGCCGCTGTCGACGCGCATCGGCGAAGGCTGTCCGATATGCTCGCAGGCTCGCACGTCTGACAGTTCCGCGCATGAACGACCCCACGCCGACCGTTCCGGACTCGCCGCAGGAGTTACTGCGACATTTCGTCGAAGAAATGAGCAGTGAGCTGCAGCTCCAGCCGCTGCTGTCGCGAATCGTCGAATACGCGTGCCGCCTTATCGGCGCCGACGACGGCACCATCGGCCTGTACGACTGGCGGCGCGATGTCATCCGCACCGCGGCGGTCTATCACATGCCGGACGGCGAGCTCGGCTCGGAGATGGGACGCGGTGTCGGCCTCGCCGGCAAGGTGTTGCAGACCGGCGAGCCGGTCGTCGCGCGGTATGGCGACATCGCTGGCATAACGCTACCCGAGCTTGCTGACAATCAGGTAATCGGTATGCCGATCCACTGGAAGGGCGAGCTGACGGGTTTCTTCGGCATCGGCGTGGCTCCCCCGCGTACATTCGCCGACGACGCGGCGGAGTCCCTCCAGGTGTTCGCCCGGCATGCCGGTATCGCGATCGAGAACGCACGCCGTTACGAACACGCGCGCCGTCGCACCGCGCGCTTTGAACTGATCGCGCGTGTCGCCCAGATCATCAACGCCGGTGCCGAACTCAAGTCGATGCTGCAGCAGACTGCCGATGCGATCCACGACGTGCTGGAGTTTCCGAACGTGGACATTCCATTGATCGATCCCGACGATCCGGGCGTGCTGATCGTCGAGATCCGCGGCGGTGGCTACAAGCACCGGATCCAGGGCATCGACCGATTGCCGGTCAGCGAGGGTGTGATGGGCGCCGCGGTGCGCGAGCGCCGCGCGCAGCGTGTCGACAGTGTGCACGCCGACCCGCGCTACGTGACGCCGCGCACGACCCAGGGTGCGCGCGCCGAGCTCGCGGTGCCGATCCTCGCCGCGGGCGACGTCGTCGGCGTCGTCAACGTCGAGGGTGACCAGGTGTACGACGAACTCGACCAGCGCACGATCGAGATCATCGCCGACCACCTCGGCATAGCGATCCAGAACGCGCGCCTGCACGAGCAGAATCGCAAGGCAGCGGTCTGGCAGGAACGTGCGCGCCTGCGCCGGGAGCTGCACGACTCGGTGACCCAGATCCTCTCGAGCATCAGCTTGCTCTCGCAGGCGCTGCCCTCTGCTTGGCGTAACAGTCCCGAAGAAGGCGAGCGGCGCGCGCGGCGGTTGGCCGAGCTCGCGCAGACCGCGTTCGCGGAAATGCGAGCCTTGCTGCGTGAGCTCCAGCCCCCGCACGAGAACGACACGTCGATTTCGCGGCAGGGGCGCAGTTTTCTCGGCCTGGAGCGTCTGCGCGACGGCGGTCTCGGCGCGGCGCTGCCGCGCCTGCTCGATGCGATGATTCCCGAGACGCTTGCGCGACGCTATCGCTTCGATCGCTACGTACCGCAACACTTGCCGCACGAGGAAGCGCTCTACCGGGTCTGCCAGGAGGCCGTCTCCAACGTGATTCGCCATTCCGGCGCCCGCAACGTGACCGTCGAGGCGCACATCGATCATTCTCGCGCCTGGCTGTTCGTGCGCGACGACGGCGGAGGGCTGCCGTCGGAATCCCAGGGCGGCATCGGGCTCAGAAGCATGCGCGAGCGTCTTGCGCGACTCGGCGGCGATCTCGCGCTGCGACCAGTTCAGCCCCATGGCCTCGAAGTGCTCGCGCGGCTCCCACGCCGCGACCGGCCGCTGGAGGAGTCATGAGCGAGGACGCGTTGCGTCTCATGCTGATCGACGACCATGCGATCGTTCGCGAGGGTCTGCGTGCCGTGCTGGAAGACGACAACGGCTTCGTCGTCGTCGCAGAGGCGGGCTGTGGCAACGACGCGCTGCGCCAGTTCGCCGCGGCCACGCCCGACGTCGTGTTGATCGACCTCGTCATGCCGGGGCTGTCTGCGGCCGAGACCATTCGCCTCCTCAAGCGAATCGACCCACGCTGCAACTTCATCGTTTTCACCAGTTTCGCTGAGGGCGAGATGCTGCGCGAGACGGTACAGGCCGGCGCGATCGGCTACCTGCTCAAGGATGCGTCGCGGGACGATCTGGTCAGCGCGGTACGCGCGGTGGCGCTAGGCCAGCCTTGGCTGCACGAATCGACGCAACGTCTGCTGGTGGACCTGTTGCGCAAACCGCTGCCGTCCGATCCGTTTGCCGCACTTACGCCGAGAGAACTCAGCGTGTTGGAGCTGATCGGCGAAGGGCTCAGCAACCGGCGCATCGCGCAGCGGCTGAACCTCACGGAGGGTACTGTGAAGGGCTATGTCAGCACGGTGCTCGAGAAGCTCGATGTCGCCGACCGCACCCAGGCGGCGTTGTATTTCACGCGCCAAGCGGCGCGCGACTGAGCGGCGCCAGATTCCTGTCGTAGCGATCGACGACAAGCGCGGGGGCGCCGCCGAACGATGTACAAAGGCCGATCACAGAAACTCATGAAGGTGCCCGCGTGGTGCGCCGGCGTCGACAGCGGTCCTCAACACGACTGAGGCAACGGTTCCAGGCGGAAAGCCGCGGTCGATAAAAGTAGACAAAACATCACATGTTGCGCTGCGATGTTGGGCCTCGACGACGAACCTGCCGCCGACGCGCGACCTTTCGAGACCACGTCTACCCGCGGAGCGCCACGCACATCCCCCTACGGCACCGCAAGCCATCCGGGCGCCGGCATCAGCCGGCCATCCGCGCTATCCAGCCGCAGCACCCAGACCTGATCCAGCCCATACCGCCGCGCGGCGCTCCAGCGCAGCGGGGGCAGCGTTGCCAGCGAGATGTCGCGGACGGTCTGGAGTCTGGCAACCAGTCCTGCGCGTGTGATCTCGCGGCCTGTCTGCTGTAACAGCGCCACCACCTGAGCCAGTACTTGCTCGGCCACGGCCTCGCGCAGCGATGCGTCGGGCGGCGCCGGTAGTGCGATGCGCAGGCTTTGTCCTGCGGGCCAGGCCAGCTGTGTCACGTCGCAGCGGGCGGCGACGCGATCGGTCAGCAGCACCGTGTGTGCCGTCGTCAGTGTCGCGGCCTCGTCGCAGTCTTCGATCAGCAGCGGTGCCGGCACGGATGCGGCCAGTGCTTCGAGCGCGCGTTGGCGCGTAGCTGGCGATGCGGTGATGACGAAGCCGCTGTGGCCGGGATCGCCGTTGTCGGCGGCGAACACGATGGCGGGGAGGTCCTCGGCTGCCGCTGCGGGCAGGCTGTCGCTGCCGTCGGCGCGGGTGTCGATCAGCAGCAGCAGATCGTCGCTGCGCTGCGGCGGCCGTGACAGTTGCACCAGTTCCACGCGCCGGCCGTAGATTTCCTGCGTCGGCGCGGTCAGCGCCGCGCCGCGTACGCCGATACGCAGTCGCTCTGTCCCGACGCCGGCTTCATGTCGCTGCTCCAGGGCAGCCAGATAGGCGAGCAGATCGTCCGCATCGGCCAGGCTCAGGGCGTAGCGCGGCATCGCGGTGTCCAGCAGCTGGCCGCCAGCGTCCATGCCCAGGGTGATGGCGCGGCGCAGGCGCGAGCTATCGTAGGCGGGCCGTCGGCGGCGTTCGTTGTGCAGCGGCCGCCGCAACGCGGATGGGCTGATATCGGCCGGACGCACGCCGCCTTCGCTGCGGCCGCGGCCGTCGGCGCCGTGGCAGGTCACGCAGGGCAGCAGCGTTGCAGGCACCGCATCGTTCGCTCCCAGCGTCGCCACGATGGGCGTGCCGCGTGGCGAGAGTCCTTCGCGGAAAATCTTCTCGCCGCCTTCGGTCGAGCCGGCGCCGGCTTGCAGGGCGATCAGCGCTGTAGCGAGGAGGGCGGCAAGATTCATTCGACCGGCTGTGCCATCGCGCCGCGCAGCGCCGCGGTCAGCACCGTGGCGTCGGCCAGCCCGTCGAGCCGGCGCCAGGGCCGCGGCTTGCCGCGTTCGTCGATCAGCAGCACCAGGGGAACATGGGACGCTGGATCGGCGGCTGATGCGCCCAGCGAGCGCGCCAACTGGTCGATATCGGCGCGCGCGCCGGTGACCAGGCTCCAGCCGGGTGCGGCACCGAAGGCGCGGCCCCAGCGTGCCAGCTCCTGCGGCGTGTCGTTGGCGGGGTCTATGCTGACCGAGATCAGGGCGACGCGGCCGGCATCGTCGCCCAGCTGCTTCTGTACCTGGGCGAAGCGTGCGCCCAGCAGCGGGCATACCGTGGTGCAGCGGGTGAAGACGAAATTGATCGCGACCAGCCGGCCCTGCACCAGGTCGCGATGGAAATGCAGGCTGCGCCCCGACTGGTCCTGCACAGGCACATCGGCGACCGTGCCGGCGGCGGACTCTCCCTGCAGGGACTGCGCCTGCGCGGCGGCGTGTGCCGCATGCGCCGCATGGTCCTGCGCCTGCGCGCCGACGGCGCCGAGCAGCAGCACCGCCGCCCAAATCCCCTTGCCCATGAGCAGACCCCGGTTGCTATCGAGCGCGAACTTATCCCGCCGCCTACAGGCTGGCAACAACAGGCCGGACACTTTGCCGCGTTGAAGCCGCCCGACGGCACGGTCGACTTTTCCTGATAGGCGGAAGCAGTGTTTTGCGCCTGCCTCTGCAGGCTTCTGAACAAATGCACTTCTGACTGGGGAGTCCGAAGACCAGCTAGCCAGCGAGAGCCGGTTGCCGCGCGCCGGTGACCGGTGCGGCCGCGTCGCCAGGATGCGCCGGCGTCGCGCGACCGGCCTGTGTCGGCACGGGCCGACATAAAAAAGTTCCGCAAATCGGGTATTGTCCAGCCCGGTACTTGTAAACAAAATTCCTGGCCAGTCGCCAGCTTTGCCCTTTGCGAGGTGGACCATGCGTTTGCCGTTGCGGTCTTGGTCGTGTGCCCTTGCCCTGTTGATCCCCATGCTCTGCGCAACACCGCTATCGGCGGCCGAGATGCCGGCGCGTGGGCATTGCGACAGCACCGTGCAGGCCGATGTCGTCGCGCTGGACCACGCCTTCCAGGTCAACCGCCTGGGCACCACGCGCACCGACGGCGAGATCTACGCCTTGCGCGCCGACGTGGTCTCCACCGACGAAGCCAGCGCGGACCTGAAGCCCGGCAAAGTGATGCTGAGGCCGGACAAGCGCCCGCGTCCGCTGGTACTGCGCGTCAACGCCGGCAGCTGCCTGGAGATCCGCTTTACCAATCTGCTCGCGCCCACGCCCAAGGACGTGATGCAGCCGGTCACGCGCACGGCGTCGATCCACGTGGCGGGCCTGCAGCCGCTCGACACCATTGCCAGCGACGGCACCTGGGCAGGGCAGAACCCGGAAATCGGCAACGGCCAGCACTCCGGCCTGGTGCAGCCCGGCGCGGGCATCACCTATCGGCTCTACGCCCAGGAGGAGGGCAGCAATCTCCTCTACAGCACGGCCGGGCAATACAACAATTTCAATGAAATGCAGTTGTCCACGGGCCTGTTCGGTGCGGTCAATGTCCAGCCGCGCGGCAGCGAGTGGTATCGCAGCCAGGTCGGCGAGGAGGATCTGCGCCTGGCCAGCACCGGCACATTGCCATCGGGCCATCCGCGTCTCGACTACGACGCCGTCTATCCGCCGGGCCACGCTCACGCGGGTCTGCCGATACTGCGCATGCACGATCGCGACAACCGGATCGTGCACACGGATCTGACCGCGCTGATCACCGGTCCCGGCCGTGGCCCGCTGACCATCCCCGCGGGCGACAACCCGATGCTGCCGGAGCGCAATCGCCCGTTCCGCGAAGTGACGGTGATCTACCACGAATCGCAGGACGTGGTGCAGGCGTTCCCTGACTTCATGTCGGCCAGGAACAGTCAGGTGCCGCGCGAGGACGCCGGTGCCGATACGTTCGCGATCAACTACGGCATCGGCGGGATCGCGCCGCAGGTGCTCGCCAATCGCATCGGCGTTGGGCCGGCGGCCGACTGCCCGGAATGCAAGTTCGAGGAATTCTTCCTGAGCTCCTGGGCCATCGGTGACCCCGCTCTGGTGGTCGATGTGCCGGCCAACGCGCCCTGCACCACGGCGGAACTGCAGGACCTCACCGTCAAATTCAACGCCGACCCGCTGACTTTCGAGCCGACCAACCCGTGCAAGCCACGGCCGGGACGCAAGGCGAGCAAGGCGTTCTATCCGGACGATCCGTCGAACGTCTATCACGCCTACCTCGGCGACCACGTGCGCTTCCGTGTGCTGCATTCCGGCGCTGCGGTGCATCACGTCCATCACCACCACGCGCACCAGTGGCTGCGTTCGCCCGAGACCAGCCAGAGCAACTACCTCGATTCCCAGGCCATAGGTCCGGGTTCGTCGTTCACCGCGGAACTCGTGTTCGGCGGCAGCGGCAACCGCAATCTGACCACGGGCGATTCGATCTTCCATTGCCACTTCTATCCGCATTTCGCCGCCGGCATGTGGGCGCTGTATCGCGTCCACGACGTGTTCGAGGCCGGCACCGCGCTCGACGCCGACGGCCGCCCGCGCCCGGATGCGCGCGCGCTGCCGGACGGGGAAATCCAGCGCGGTACGCCGATTCCCGCCATTGTGCCGCTGCCGCAGTACGCGATGGCGCCGCTGCCGGCCAAGGTGCGCATCGTCGAGGGTCAGGCCCAGGTCGACGGCGAAGGGCATCCGGGCTTTCCGTTCTTCGTTCCGGGCGTGGCCGGACACCGGCCGCCGCATCCGCCACTGGATTTCGCCGTCGACCAGAGAACCGGCGAACGCCTGGACGGCGGCCTGCCGCGCCACCTGATCAGTGACGCGACGATTGCGAACGAACAACACACGGCGCTGGACTGGTCCAAGGATCTGCACACGATCAAGGCCTACGAGCTGCCCGAAGACGGCACACCCGCCGAGAAGCGCGCCATGGCGTTTTTCGGTCAGCCGCAGCATGCGAGCTATACGCCGGAAGCCACGCCGGCACCGTTCAAGGTCAACGGCTTGCCGCGCGGTCCGCAACCGGGTGCGCCGTTCGCCGATCCGGCCGTCGTCGACGGCGAGGCCGTGGGCAACGAATTGCGCCGTTACAAAGGTGCAAATCTGCAATTGGACGCCGTGTTCAACAAGGCGGGCTGGCACTACCCGCAGCAGCGCATCCTGTCGCTGTGGGGCGACGTCAAGGACTACGTCGAAGGCCGCCGCCCGCCCGAGCCGCTGTTTTTCCGCGCGCACAACAACGATGTGATCGAGTACTGGCACACCAATCTGGTGCCCGCTTATTTCGAACTCGACGATTTCGAGGTGCGCACGCCCACCGACATACTCGGCCAGCACATCCATCTGGTGAAGTTCGACGTGATGGCCTCCGACGGCGCGGCCAACGGCTTCAACTACGAGGACGGCACCTTCAGTCCCGAGGAAGTGCGCGAGCGCATCGAAGGCATCAACAAGACCGGCGGCCTCTGGGATCCGGCGCGGCGCAGGCAGCGCCTGCTGCATCCCAAGGCCATTGCCGAACTGGGCAACGGTCCCGGCGGTGAGAGCCGCGCCTGGGTCGGCGCCCAGGCCACCGTGCAGCGCTGGTGGCTGGACCCGCTGATGCAGCAGCCCGCCGCGGTCGGCGAGAAGGACCGCACCTACATGACCGTGTTCACGCACGATCATTTCGGCCCTTCCACGCACCAGATGATCGGCCTCTACGGCGGCCTGCTGATCGAGCCGGCCGGTTCGACCTGGACTTCGCTCGACGGCAAGACCGAATTCGGCGTGCGCGACGATGGCGGCCCTACCAGCTATGCCGCCAACATCCTGTTCAAGTCGCCGGCCAGCCAGGGCGACAACTACCGCGAGTTCGCGCTGGAATGGGGCGATACCCAGCATGCCTACACCGCCGGCAGCCGCCACCGGCCGGACTGCTATCGCTATACCGATCCCGACGGCCACGTCGTTGAACAACGCCCGCCGGATTTCAACTGCATTCCGCTTGCGCCCAACCAGAGCTACTACGGCTGGGCCGACCCGGCTCATGTGCTGAATTGCCTCAACTGCCCGCCCCAGCCCACGGCGCAGCTGCCGCAGTCGCTGATTCCCAATCTGCCCGGTTCGGCGCCGTGGCCGCCGCAGCCGCTGCTGGTGTCGGACTTCGGCGCCGGCATGATCTCGATGAACTATCGCGGAGAGCCGCTGCCGCTGCGCGTGTTCAAGCCGCTGGTGACGAATCCCGCCGCGGCCCCGGATGCGGCCGACCTGTCCGCCTCGTTCCGTTCGATCGAGCGGCTCGATCCGGCCTTCTCGCGCCAGCCCGTCGGCGGCGCACAGATCAATCCCATGTGCAGCGGTACCGGCTGCTTCACCTTCCCGCGCGATCCGATCGCTGCTGGCATGGGACCTACCGATCCGTACACGCCGCTGCTGCAGGCTTACGAAGGCGACAAGGTGCAGATCCGCCTGCTCGCCGGCGCGCATACCTCGATGCACGATTTCACCATGCACGGCGTGCGCTGGCTGGCCGAGCCGTTCGAGCCGGATTCGGGCTATCGCAGCACGCAGTTCATCATTTTGTCCGAGCACTACGAGCTGCTGATGCGCATGCCGCGGCTCGGTGCCAAGGCGCCGGTCGACTACCTGTACAACCCGGATGCCTCATATGAAGGCCTGACCAACGGCGCCTGGGGCCTGCTGCGGTCCTGGAACACGACGCAGCGCCAGCCTTTCCTCAAGCCACTGTACGGCGAGCCGGCGGCTGCGCCGACTGACGCCATCGGTCCGCCGCCGGGCATGACCACCGACTGCTCGGGCGGCAAGCCCTGCATCCGCGAATACGAAGTGCATGCGATGACCGTGCAGCAGGCGCTCGGCCGCAAGGACGGCGCGCTGATCTACAACAGCCGCGGTGCCAACCTCGGTCACGGCCGCAGCGACACGGCCAATCCGCTGCAGGACCCGCTGGGCCTGGTCTACGTCGCCGTGCCCAAGGGCGGCACGCACACGCCGCGCGACACGGTAGAGCCGCTGGTGCTGCGCGCCAACGCGGGCGACTGGATTCACGTCACGCTGGTCAACACCTTCAGCGGCCAGGAGCCGGCGTTCTCCGCCTACGAGGCGGCTTCGCGCTTCGGTCTCACCTATGCCTCGCCCTACAACTTCGTGCAGATCGCGCCGTCGCCCAATGTCGGCCTGCATGCCCAGCTCCTGAGCTACGACCTGCGCACCAGCGACGGCGCCAGCGTCGGCGCCAATCCGGTGCAGACCGCGCCGCCCGGCGGCCGCGCCGAGTACTGGTGGTATGCCGGCACCATCGACGGCGCCGCGCAGACGCCGGTCGAATTCGGCCCGGTCAATCTGCTGCCCTCCGATCCGCTGATGCAGGTCTACCACGGCCTGTTCGGCGCGCTCGTGGTCGAGCCGGCCGGGTCGCGCTGGCAGGCCGATCCGACCACGCAGGCACAGGCCACGGTCTGGGCTGGCGACAAGGTCTACCGCGAGTTCGTGCTGATGTATCAGAACGACGCGAACATGCTGACCAACGGCCACTCCTGGTGGGAAACCGGCAATCCGCTGGCCGGTTTCAACTACCGTTCGGAACCGGCCTGGTTGCGCTTCGGCACGGAACTCGACAGCGCCATGGGCATCGATGCGCCCAAGGACTGGCGCAACCTCAGCCAGGCCGACCTGAGCAACATCTCGCTGCTGCCGATGTCGCTGGTCGACGAGACGCGGACCACTGCCAATGTGCTGGTCGGCGCCGAACCGCAGACGCCTATTCTGCGTGCCCCGGCCGGTATGCCGTCGCGCGTGCGCCTGCTCATGCCCGGCGGCGACGGCGACAACCAGATCACCTGGGAACTGACCGGCCATCTGTGGCAGGAGGAGCCGTATACGGCCGACTCCACGCGCATAGGCCACAACCCCAAGTCGGCCACGGTCAGCACGCTGACCGGCTACGGCGCGGCCAGCGTCTACGACGTGGTGCTCGACGAAACGCCGGGCTCCACCCCGGCCGGCGGCCGCTTCCGCGTGCCTGGCGACTATCTCTACCGCGGCTGGACCGCGAACATGTTCCAGGCTGGCGCCTGGGGCCTGTTCCGCGTCGCGCCCTGGGCACCGCAGGCCGGTGGGCCGGCCTGGCCGGACACCGTGGGCATAGACGCGGTAGAGACGTTACCCAATGGAAGAAAAGTCATTCGTGGATTTGTCACGCCTTGCCCCGTCGCGGTCGACGACGCGGCGGGCCGCCGCGTCTGCGACGCTGGCGGCAGCGTGCGCCATGTGCAGCTTGGCAATGCGGGCAAAGTGCCCGTCATCGGCGGGCGCTGGAGCCTGGCCGCGCCGCGCGGCCTGCCCGATGAATTCGAGGTGCGCTCTCCGGCCGGCGGCGTAGCGCGCTGGGGCGATACCCGCGCGCCGCATGTGGGCGAGACCGGGCCCGCTGCAATGCGCGCCAAAAGCTCAGCGCCTCTGCGAGACACCATTCCGAACAGACCCAAGCGGTTGCCGCGGCAATGAGAGCGCTGTCGCTCGCCCTGGTCCTGCTGCTGCCGGCCGGCGTCGCGTCGGCCGCGTCGCCGCAGCAGGCCCTGGACCAGGGCATCCGAGTCACCTTCGACACGCAAGCCGGCACGCAGCCGGGTGATGCGACCGCATTCCACTTCGAGCTACGCGACAGCGCCAGCGGGCGGCCGCTCAGCGGCGTGCGCCCCGCCGCCTGGCTGGGCCTGCGCCGTGATCCGGCCAAGCCGGCGGCCGACTGCAAGCGGCAGATCGCCGGTTATCTCGCCGGCGATCTGTTCAGCCGTGCCGAGGTCGATCTGAACAGCTATTTCGTGCTGGCCATGAACGACGAAGCGTCGATCAGCGTGGTCGATCCGCTGTTCGGCTTCGGTGGCAGCAAGCTGCTGGCGCTGCTGGAACTGGAAAAGCCGGGCGCCGACTGGCAGTTGACGCCCGAACGCGACCGTCTGTTCGTGTCGCAGCCGCTCGCCAGCAAGGTCGCCGTGGCCGATACCAGTGGCTGGCGCGTGACGGCACAGGTGGCGACCGGGCCGAATCCCCGCCAGCTGGTACAGAACGCCGACCACATCTGGGTCGCCGATGACGCGGGCGTCACGCGTATCGACCGGCGCAGTCTCGCTTCTCAGGCGGTGCCGCTCGGCAAGGTCGCCGGCATCGCGCTGGACGGCGCCGGCGAGCGGCTGGTCGCCGCGGTGGGGGACAGCCTTCAGGTGATCGACGCGCATGATGCGCGCCGCCTCGGCAGCATCGGGCTGGATGGCCGGCCGCAGCGGCTGGCCTGGTCTGACGCGGCCAAGGCGTTCTACGCGCTGGATGCGCAGCAGGGGCGCGTTTTCGTGTTCGACGCCAGCGAACGGCGCCTGCGCGGCGAGATCGCGGTCGACAGCGGTGCCAGCCAGATCCGCTTCGCCCCCGGCGGCCGCTTCGCCCTGCTGCCCAATCCGCAGCGCAATCGGCTGCAGGTGCTGGATTCGTCCACGAATACTATTGTGCAAAATGCCGATATTTCGGGCGGCCCCGATCAGGTCAGCTTTACGCCGCTGCTGGCCTATGTGCACCGCCGCGACAGCGAGACTGTGCAGATGATTGCGCTGGAGCAGCTGGGCCAGGCCGGAAGGCCGTTGAACGTGGCCGAATTCCCGGCCGGGCAGAGCGCCCTGGGCGCGGCGCCGGAAGACGGTGCCGACAGCATCGTCGCCGCGCCCGAAGGTCCGGCCGTGCTCGTGGCCAATGCCAGCGACAAGATGATCTATCTCTACCGCGAAGGCATGGCGGCACCCGCCGGCGGCTTTCGTACCTATGGCCGCAAGCCGCGCGCGGTGCTGGTGGTCGACCACGGCCTGCGCGAGGGCCGCCGCGGTGAATACACCACGCGCATGCCGGTCGTGCGGCCCGGCACCTATGACGTGGCGCTGTTCGCCGATTCGCCGCGGCTGGCCGTCTGCTTTCCGTTCACGCTGGCCGACACGCAGCCCAGGCCCGACGTGCCACGCGTCGTCGCGCTGGCGCCGCCGGCTGAACTCACCGTCGGTCAGCCGGCGCAGTTGCGCTTCGCGCTGCTCGATGCCGCCGGCGGCCGGCGCGAAAGCGCCGACCTGCACGCGCTGGCGCTGCTGGCTCCGGGCATCTGGCAGCGCCGCAGCGCACTGACTGCCCGCAGCGACGGTAGCTACGAACTCGCCTTCACTCCGCCGCAGCCGGGCATCTACTACGTCTGGATCGAGTCCAACGCACTCGGTCTGGCGCGCCGGCACCGGCAATTCCTGATCTACGAAGCCAGATAGCCCAACCCGGGAGCACAGCCATGTCGAGTACAGCAGGAAACGGCGGCGGTAGTCCGCTGATGCAGACCACGGCCACACCAGTGACGCCGAACTACGTCTTCGATCCGGCCAGCAACAGCTACCGGCTGCAGGCTTTCACCACACCGGGCTGCAACAACGACTTTCCGGATGATCCGGCCAGCTATGCGCGGCTCGCCGCGCTGTGGAGCCAGAACGTCGATGGCTTCACCCGGCAGGCGATCACGGGCAATCCGTGGAATTCCCTGTTCTCATCCGCGCAGACGGCGTACTACAACCCGCTGGTCACGTCCATCCCCAAGGGCAACGGTGCCGTGGACGTGGCCTGGATCGCGTTCCCGAACCGCCTGATCCAGTACCTGGGCCAGAACCAGGTGCCGCCGAATCCGTACAACTTGCCGCAAAGTGCACTGTTTCCGCTGGCCGATTCGGGCGAGCTGTCGCGCTACCCGATTCCCGAAGTGCGCTGCCCGCAGCCGGACTGGGGCGGTGAGCTGCAGCCGTTCGGTCCGTACGGCCCGCGTGGCTGGCTCGACGAATACTGCGAGTTCGCCGTCGTGCGCAATGCGCAGAACAAGATCACGCGCATCGACTTCACCTGCGAAAACCCGGAGTACTTCCAGACCCTGTGGCGGGTCAGTCCCGAACGCGTCTGCGCGGTCTACGAACAGGCGCTCAACAGCGGCGCGCCGCAGGACCAGTGGATCACGGTCAGCGTCGCCGATCTGCAGCTGCTCGACCCGGTCAGCGGCCAGCCGGTGATCGACCCGGAAACCAATCGCCCGGCCTACAACCCGCTCAACCGCTTCAACAGCGGCACGATCTGCGTGCGCAGCGGCACGCCAGCGCAGCGCAGCGGCGGCGCGATGCACCTCACCGCCACGCCCAACACCTTGCAGACCGAACTGGGCCTTGGCGCCGGTGCCACCGTGCAGCGTAGCGCCGGCAACACCGATCCGCAGGCGCTGATCTGCTGCGGCCAGTACGGCCAGAACTTCCGCAACAGCGATCCGCATATCGGCCAGAGCATCAACCTCGCCGTCGGCGCGGGGACCAATATCTCGCTGGCCGATCCGCCCGGCCTCTACATCCAGATGCCCAGTTTCGCCCAGTACGCGCTGCCGGCCGATCCCAAGCTGCCGCCCGGCGCCAGCGCCGCCGACTGCTGGCACATCATCCGCGGCTTCGAGCACATCACCGACGAGATCACCGGTACGCGCTTCCCCGGTTCCTTCATCCTGCATGCGGCCTTCCAGATTCCGCAGGCCTGGATCGACGCCGGTGTCAGTTTCACGGTCGGCGACATCACGATTGGTGGCGCGCCGATCGAGTACGGTTCCCAGGTGCAGGCGACCCTGGAAATCGCCCTGTTCGGCCGTCCCATCGTGCCGCCGCCGCAACCGGCTCCGGCGCTGGCCTGCGTCACTTCGCCCGCCGTCGTCACCGAGGCGCAGCCGCTGCAGATCCTGTTCCAGAATGTCTGGGACGCCTACTACGGCACCACGGTCAACACGCCCTCGGGCGTGACCATGTCGCTGGCCAGCAACTCCAGCATCATTCCGCCGACCCTCTATCCGGGCGAAAAGAAGGTTGCGCTCGCGCTGACCTATGCCGCCCCGAGCGGCGAGAAAGCGCTGCCGCCCGAGCAATGGCCTACGGTGTATTTCACCGACGCCGACGGCAGCGTAGACAGCAGCGTCAGCACGCAGGTGACGGGCTTCTCGCCGACGGTCACCTACGCCGTGCCCGGCAATACCTATCCCAGCCCCAGCCAACTGCTGAACCTGTCGGTCAGCGTGGCGGCCACGGCAGCCGCCGGTGTGCGCGGAGTGGTCATCGTGCCCGCCGGCCAGCAGTTCTCCAGCGCACTCACCGCGGCACCGGCCTTCCTGGTCGTGGCTGCTTCCAGCACCGCCGCCTGAGGAAATGACAATGAACATGTCTACAAAGACACTGATCCTCGGCCTGCTGGCCGCGGCCGTCACCCTGGCCGCCTGTAACCGCGAGACACGGCGTGCCGACGACAGCAAGGCGAGTGCGGAAAGCGCAGCGCCGGCGCCAGTCGCCGCGCCGCCGCCAGCCGCCGCGCCGCCGATGAAAGGCTCGACCAGCAACTGCCTGGCGCCGCCGTTCCTGGTCTCGGCCACGCCGGGCCAGTACGGCTACACCGTGCCCAAGGACTTCGCGCTGACCCGGCAGGCCGATGCGAACTGCTTCGCCTGGCAGCAATTCCTGGCGTTGAACTGGGCCGCTTCGTCGACCCAGCGCGGCCAGCCCGACACCAGCGTGCCGGCCACGCAGTTCGGCGACCCCAACGACCAGCGCGCCAGCGTATGGGAAACCTATAAGGAATCCGACGAGGTGTTCCTGGCCAACGCGCAGAACCCGGGCCCGTGGAACAGCGGCTTCGGCGGCACGCCCAGCGTCAAGGTGCTGGGCGGCATGAAATCGGAAATCGCGCCGGAGCCGACGCTGGACCTCAGCGCCATCGGCCAGGCCTCGCAGGGCAGCCCGTGGCTGACGGCGCAGAGCGGCATCCTGACGCTGTACGAGCGCCGCATGAACGAGGACGAATACAACTACATCGTGCAGAACAAGCTCTATAACGCCGATGTGCAACAGAAGTTCGTGGTCTCGCCCGGCATCAACCTGCCCGACGGCACGGAGGCGAGTTCGGCCTATGGCAGCGTGGGCGCGATCGAGACCAAGGCTGCGTGGCTGGAACTGCCCAACGCCGCCGACTGGCCGTACTACAAGATTTCCAAGGCGGTAGTGACCTATCCGGGCCAGAAACCCAAGACCGTCGTCGTTGGCCTGGTCGGCCTGCACATCATCCACAAGACCGCGCTCGGCCAGCAGTTCATCTGGGCCACGTTCGAGCACAAGCGCAATGCGCCCAGCAAGAGCGCGGTCGCCGCCGGCGCATTCACGCCGCCGTATACCTATTACAACCCGGACTGCGACCCGGCCACCGACCACTACAAGTGCACCGTCAACGCCAACCCGTCCACGTATAACGGCGGCAAGAATCCGTTGACCGCACCGATCCAGACGGTACGCGTGACCGACATCCCGACGCGGCCGAACAACGACGTGGTCGGTCTCAACGAATACGTCTGGGCGCAGGTGATCACGCCGCAGAATCCGGACTCGGTGTTCCTCAACTACGAGCTGGTCAACACGCTGTGGTCGAATCAGAACACGCCCATCGCCGCGGGCTCGCGCACGCCGCTGCCGACGCCGCAGCTGTCGCCCGGTCCGAGCCAGGAACCCGTCGCGAACACCACGATGGAAACCTACGTGCAGAACCTCACCTGCCTGGACTGCCACGCCTCGGCGCCGATCGCCAGCGTCAAGCCGGTGAAGAGCACGACGATCTTCGATCCGGCCACCGCGGGCAGCGCGGCCACGGCGACCAATCCGTACGCGTCCGACTACTCGTTCCTGCTCAACAACGCCCAGCAGCCCAAGGGCGGCAAATCCCGGGCCCACCAGGGCAACCGCTGAGGAGCCACCGATGAGCACACCCGTACCGTCCTGGCTCACCGCTTCCTGGGAGCGCCTCTGGGTCATCAACAACAACCAGGGGCCGCCGGAAAACACCGTCAACGTGCGCAACATCCAGACGCCGACCCTGTTCGGCGACTGCCGCATTCCCAAGGACCGGCCGAGCTTTCCCAACGCGCATTCACTGGCTGATCTGAGCAACGCGGAGCTCGCGACGCTGTATCCGCAGGAAGGATTTTCCGGCTACACCACGAATGACGGCTACATCATTACCTGGCACCACGAGATCGATTACCAGCCGCCCGATGGTTCCATCGACATAGGCCGCTTCGAAATCCTCGGCGGCCGCAATGTCTTCGAGCACGGCGTGCAGGCCGTCTATCTCGAGCACTGGTGGCGGCTGGAAGACGCCGGCGGCTATTTCCTCGGCATCAAGGTCATGCGCAACCTCGGCGACAACCGCCAGCGCGTGCATGAAATCCTCTCCGTCGCCGGCGACCATTTCATCTACGCACGCAATCGCGCGTTCGACCTGCCGATGGCCAACAACCTGGCCGATCTGATCAAAAAGGAAAAATATACGCGCAAGCAGATCCTCGCCGTACTCGACTGCGAGGTCTCGCACGGCTTCGTGCTCGGCGGCCGGCAGCCGTGGGAAGTGCAGTTTTCCACCTTGCCGTTCAAGGAAGGCAAGCCGCTGGAGTTCGCCCAGCGTATCCAGGTCGATCCGCGCACCGGTCAGCTGACCGAGCGCAGGCTCGCGCCGGACCTGATCTGGTCGGTGCCGATCAACACGCTGGGGATCGAGGATCTGCTGGTGCTGTTTCCGCCGGCTTGAAGTCGCAATCCTGCGCAGCGCGGTCGCCATCACGCTCTGCTCTCGGCGCTGCGCCGCCAAGACGGTGCAGCGCACTGAACACACTTGGGGAAGCCAACATGAAACTGCTGCTAGCCACCCTGCTGCTGGCCGCCGCCACGGCCCAGGCACAGAACGCGCCCGACAAGCTCCCGGGCGAACGCTGCCAGATCCAGAACAACACCTCGGGCAACGTGCTGCCGCCCGACGCCCACGACGATGCACTGTTCAAGCTGCTCAGCGCACAGCCGCGCTGTCCCGGCAACGCGCTGCAATTCCGCGCGCTGGTGCTCGCGAACGCGATGAGTTCACGGCCGGCCATGGTAGCCAATCGCGGCTTCCACAACCCGCTGCCGCAGGGCAGCTTCAGCTTCTTCGAGTCCATCGACGGCAGCTACGCGGGGCAGAAGCTGGTCCCCGGCGACTGGTTCTACGGCCACTTCACGGCAGCCTCGATCGACAACACCGCGCTGACCAGCATCCTGTCGCCGCAGCAGGCGGCGACGCCGGACAACCTGCTGCTCGAAACGCTGGTCTGGGATCCGCGCAAGCAGATGTATAACTTTTACGAAATCCGCGGCACCGGGCAGGGCGGGCAGTGGTTCTACCGGGGCGATTCGGCCGATATCCAGGCCGATATCGTCAACCTGTGGCGCGCCTACGATCCGTCCCAGTCGATCTTCATGGGCGCGCCCGACAGCAGCGGCAAGGCCACGCTGCCGCGGCTGCGCTGCTCCGGCTGCCATACGAACGGCGGGCCGATCATGAAGGAGCTGGCCTTCCCGCACGATTCCTGGTGGCGGCCCGAACGCCCGCTGCCACTGGGCGCCATGCGCATCGCGCCGGAATACGAGACCATCCTGAAGAACCTGGTCAGCTCGCAGGAGTTCTCTGGCTGGATCAAGGCCGGCAACGACAAGCTCGCGTCTTCCCCGGCCTACATGAAGCAACGCTCGGCGCTGTCGCTGCAGGAACAGCTGCGGCCGATATTCTGCGAGCAGGAAGTCAATCTCGATTCCGACCTGCTGCCGTTCGGTGGCCCGGCCCCGATCATCAAGGCCCCGGTCGGCGCCTTCGTCGATCAGCGCCTGGCCGGCGACATCCGCTACATCGAGATCGACAAGGCCCTGTATACGAATTCACTGAACCTGTTCCAGGCGCAGTTCTTCGACTACCAGAGCGGCAATTTCCAGAACTCGGTGCAGCCGATCAACCAGATCGATGCCGACCACGCGTTCGAGACACCGGTGAAGTCGCATACCGACATGCTGCTGGCGCAGAAAATGGTCGCCTCGGGCCTGATCGACGAGAAGTTCCTCTACGACGTGATCGCCATCGACCCGACCCGGCCGATGTTCTCGCCCCAGCGTTGTGGCCTGCTGCAGCTCGTACCCGGCGGCGGTCCCACGGCCGGCTGGCGCAACCAGTTCGCCCAGGCCCTGGCCAACAGCGACAAGCCCGCGGCCAAGGCGCTGCTCGCCAACATCAACGACGCCGCACGCACACCCCAGTGGCATCGCGACCAGACGAGACAGATCCTCACGCGCGTGCAGTCGCTGGCCAAGCTGCAGTTGTCGGTCAACGGCTACGTGCGCCTGCTGGCTGGCCGTCGCATCGCGGTCTACCAGGCGCAGGTCTCGCAGCATCCCCAGGGCCAGATCTTCGAACCCGGCTTCCGCTTGATCTTCCCGACCATGCAGCTGTTCCAGAAAAACCAGCAGCAGATCGCCTACGGCGGGGTGCCGGATCAGTACTGGCTGAATCCGGTGACGGGAGCGGTGGAACTGGTTCAATAGCGTTGCGACGTGCAGCGCCGGCAGGTGGGAGAAGACCTGCCGACGCGACACGGAGAAGTGGGCACGTGACGAGAATCTTTGCCGGCTCACTTCGGCGACGGAGCGGATGAGCTGGTGTCGTAGTTCTGCGAAGTGCCGCGCCGTCAGGTCGGAAGAGCTCTGGCGGCGATGCACTGTTTAGTGGATGGGTGTCCCGACAGTTTTGAAGTGGTGGGTGTCCCAAATTCTCTGCGATTCACGGCGTACTGGATGGGTGTCCCGAATTCTCCGGTGCCCTAAATTTCCGTCACGACAATTCTTGGAAAATCGCGTGATACCGAATCGGTTGCCGCTCCGCTGTCGTGCCATCGCTGCAGTCGTCGCTCTCGCTGCGGCGGCCACCGCCATCGCCGCCGACGGTGCGTCGACGGCCAACACCACGCGAGCCTCCACAGACACAGTCCCCGCAGGCGCCGCGGCGGCAGCCGGCAAAGCGCGCAACGGCGCCGCCATATACCTGGCCGATCTGCCGCTGATCGATCAGAACGGAAAAACCGTCGATCTGTACAAGGACTACATCGCCGGCCGGCACATCGTGCTGCACAGCTTCTTCGCCCGCTGCGAAGGCAGTTGCCCGGTCATGATGACCACGCTGCAGTCGCTGCAGAAACAACTGGGTGATCGACTCGGCAAGGACGTGCAAATCGTCTCCATCACCGTCGATCCCGATCACGACACGCCGCAGGTGCTGGCCGACTACGCCCGCCGCGTCCAGGCAAAGCCCGGCTGGCATTTTCTCAGCGGCAGCAACGCCCAGGTCACGACCGCCCTGCGCCGCATCGGCCAATACACCGACGCGCCGGAAAACCACATGAACCTCATCATCGTCGGCAACGACGCCAGCGGCGACTGGCGCAAGCTGCACGGGCTTGCGCCGCTCAAGGAGGTTGTCACGGCGATACTTGATGCGGTGGGGGAGGCGGGGTGATGCCAGTTGCAAACTGATGCTGGAAATCTGACGTATCGTTGATATCGGTCGCGCATGTTGCGTGCGAGACACCGCGCGATGCCCCGTGATTCGGGGATTGTATGCAGTCAGGTATCAGATGAAGCGACGCGAGGCACTGAGTAGATTTGCGGTCCTAGGTGCGACGCCGCTGATTGGCGCGTGCTCAAACGATAAGTCATCGAGTAGCATCCGCCCTATCTATTCCATCGATCTGTGCATAGATTCAAGCCCACACGATTTCGCAAACAGCGAAGTGAGTAAAATTGGCTCCGCATCTCTTAAAGAAAGTTTCGACCACATAGGTCTGATCGCTTTAGCAGCACCTTTGGCAGTCGTACTTCCTGGTGGGTTTGAGGTTCAAGTCAGCTGCGAACGCATCGCAGATGGCCACTTCCACTTCGGTCTGTCGCACGACGGCGTTCTGGCGTCTATGGGAAAGTACTTCGGTTCGTTCGCCGTTCGCATGTTTCCGCCCGGCCATCAGGCTTACATTGTCGAAGCAAAGTCAGTAGGCCCGGTGCATGGTTTCTAGCTATGCGTTCAAGTCGATTGCCGGACAAGTGTTGAAAACGTCATCAGGTTAAATATAGTGACTAATAGTTAATGTCCCTTAGTGCCGTTGTTCTCAGGCGCAGCGCCAACCACAGGTCGCTGGTCTCAGGTCTGGCGTCGCGCCATAGTTGCCCGAGTCACGTTGAATGCAAGCCGCCGGCGTCCTGTCAATTTACGACGTCTTTCGCAACGAGGGGAAGACGATTGCAGGCCCACCCGCGATCAGGAGATTGATATGGCTGAGCAAATGCGATCGGCGACTGTGATGTTGGAGAAGGCCCTCTCAAGTCCGCAGACGTTGGAGGACCTGAAGACGGATCCCGAAGCAACGCTGAAGAAGCTGGAAGCTCAGGTCATTCAGGGCCTGCCGCCGCCCGACGACAAGACTGCGGCAAGGCTTTGGCTGATCGTGGTCTCGTCGTTTGCCCTTGTGTTGCTGTTCTGCGTCGTGGTCCTGGGAATCGGCGTGTTCGCCAAGCTCGATGCCGGTGTCACCTATGCGGTCAAGGGGGACACCATTCTCACCGTGTTCACTACCGTTGTCGGCTTCCTCGCCGGGCTTCTTGCACCCAGCCCCATTTCCAAGAAAGGTGCCTAGGTGGTCGCTCTGACGGAGCGCGAGTTGCAGGTCGCCGGGACCAAACCGCAGATCTACTTAGCCTTCTCTGCGGCCCGGTGGCCCGCAGCTTTTGCATTCAGGGTTTACGGCGCATGCCGTAGCAGGCAGCTTGGATGGGATGCTGCGCGTCACACGGAGCGGCGATGGACTTCGACTACTTCTTCCGTAGTGAGAGCCCATGTCGTGTATCACGAGCGGAGGACACCATGGGACTCTTGACCTTCAGTATCAACGTCACCCTGGATGGCTGCGTCGACCATCAGGAAGGAACCGCCGACGACGAGACGCACGCCTTGTTCACCCGCCTCATGGACGAGTGCGGGGCGATGCTGTGGGGCCGCGTCACTTACGAGATGATGGAGAGCTACTGGCCAGCGGTTGCCCGCGGCGACGCGGAGGCATCGCCGTCGATGCGCGAATGGGCGGTAAAGCTGGAGGCAAAGCAGAAGCACGTTGTGTCCACGACGCGACAGGACTTCCCGTGGATCAACAGCCACCATGTCACCGGTGACCTGCGCACTGGCGTACAGAGGCTCAAGGACGCAACCCCAGACGGAGTACTCCTCGGTAGCGGCAAGCTCGCGACCGAGCTGGACCGGTTGGATCTGATCGACGAGTACAAATTGCTCGTCCATCCCAGGATCGCCGGCCACGGCCCGACCCTGTATCAGAGCGGGCTGCCCAGCACCCGACGGCTCGAGTTGATCTCGGCAAAGCCGCTCCGCTGCGGTGCGGTCGCCATGCACTACCGGCGCGCGCGATGACCCGGAGGTGGGTCATGCCACCTGCCTACGCGCTGCACTCGGTTGGGCCTCGCGTTGCTCGGCAATTTCACCGCGACTCAGAAGCTTCATGGTCGTGCGCCCACACATTCACGAATGCCTCGGCTGTTCGCCCGCCACCACAGCCGGCAATCCCTCCAGCAACTTATCCAGCGTAATCGGATATTCCCGCACCCGCACGCCAGTAGCGTTGTAGATCGCATTGGCCACCGCAGCGCCGACGCCGCAGATGCCGAGTTCGCCGACGCCCTTGGCTTTCATTGGTGAGGACATCGGATCGGTTTCGTCGAGGAAGACCACGTCCTGGTGTGGGATGTCGGCGTGTACCGGGACTTCGTAGCCGGCGAGGTCGTGGTTGACGAAGAAGCCGAGGCGTTTGTCGATGACGAGTTCTTCCATCAGGGCGGCGCCAGCGCCCATGGTCATGGCGCCGATCACCTGGCTGCGTGCGGATTTCGGGTTGAGGATGCGTCCGGCGGCGCAGACGGCGAGCATGCGGCGCACGCGGACTTCGCCCGTATAGGCGTTGACGGCGGCTTCGACGAAATGGCCACCGAAGGTGGACTGCTGGTAGCGCTCGGTCAGGTCGCCGAATTCGATGTGGTCTTCGACGACGATCTCGCCGCTCTTGGCCGCATCGGCGAGTGGTGCTGAGCGGTCGCTGTCACGCACATGGCCGTCGGAGAACTCCGCGCGGGCCGGGTCGAAGCCGAGTTTCTGCGCAACCGTCTCGCGCAGTTTGGTGCAGGCCGCGTAGACGCCCGAAGTCGAGCTGTTCGCGCCCCACTGGCCGCCCGAGCCTGCGGATACCGGGAAGCGGGAGTCGCCGAGGCGTACGACGACGTGGTCGAGCGGCACGCCCATCATCTCCGCGGCGGTCTGCGCAATGATCGTGTAGCTGCCGGTGCCGATGTCGGTCATATCGGTTTCGACCGTCACGATGCCCTTGTCATCGAGCCGCACGCGCGCGGCGGATTTCTCGACGAGGTTGTTGCGGAACGCCGCGGCGACACCCATGCCGATCAGCCATTCACCGTCGCGCACCTGCGCGGGTTTGGCCTTGCGTTTGTTCCAGCCAAAGCGTTCCGCGCCGGTACGCAGGCACTGCACGAGCTGACGCTGCGAGAACCGCCGCGCCGGTTTCATCGGATCGACCTGGGTGTCGTTGAGCACGCGGAATTCGATCGGATCGAGGTCGAGCTTCTCGGCCATCTCGTCGATCGCGATCTCCAGCGCCATCAGTCCCGGCGCTTCACCGGGCGCGCGCATCGCGTTGCCTTCGGGCAGGTCGAGCGCGGCCAGGCGCATCGCGGTCATGCGGTTGGCGCCGGCGTAGAGCAGCCAGGTCTGTTGCACAGCGAGTTCCGGCTTTCCGCCGGGCAGATCGCCGGACCAGCTCTCGTGTCCGATCGCCGTGATGCGCCCGTCTTCCGTCGCACCCAGGCGTATGCGCTGGAGGGTCGCGGGCCGGTGCACCGTGTTGTTGAACATCAGTGGACGCGTCAGGGCGACTTTCACCGGCCGGCGCGCTGCACGCGCGCCGAGCGCGGCGAGCAGGGCGTCGGCGCGCGTGAACAGTTTTCCGCCGAAGCCGCCGCCAATGTAGGGCGAGATCACATGGACCTTGTCCTTGCCGATGCCGAGGGTTTCTGCCAGATCGCTGGTGGCCCAGTCGATCATCTGGTTTGAGGTCCACACGGTGAGCTGGTCGCCGTCCCAGGACGCGATCGACGCGTGCGGTTCCATCATCGCGTGGGCGTGATCGGGCGTGGTGTAGTGCTGATCGAGCTTGACCGGCGCTGCGGCGTACGCCGTCGCAAAATCACCGAATGCCTTGTCGGGCTGGGACTTCGACGGGACCGCGCCGTCCTTGGACGTCTTCAGGTCGAAGCTGCCCTTGGCGCGCGAGTAGTCGACGCGCACGAGCGCGGCCGCGGCGGCAGCCTGCTCGAAGGTCTCCGCGACGACGAGCGCGATGGCCTGGTGGTAGTGCTGAATGTCGGGGCCGGCGAGCAGCTTCGCGGTATTGCGCTCCGACTTGCGGAGCTTGCCGGCGTTCTTCGCGGTCACGACGGCGATCACGCCGGGCGCGGCGCGCGCCGCACTGTCGTCGAGAAGCGCGATGCGTCCCTTGGCTATGCCCGCGCCGATCACATAGCCGTAGGCCTGGTTTGCGGCGACGTCGTGCCGCTCGTACGCATAGGGCGCGGTGCCGGTGGTCTTGAGCGGGCCGTCGATGCGGTCGGTGGGCTTGCCGATGATTGTGAGGCGGTCGATCGGACTGGTCGTGGCGGGCGTGTCGAATTTCATGCCTTGTCCTCCGCTTCCGCGAGCACGGCGGCGATCGTGCGGTCCACGAGCAGGCGCTTGAATGCGTTCTGCGCGGTGGTTCTCGCGCCGGCCAGCAGCGCGTCGGTGAACACCTTGGCACCGCGCGGCAGGCTGGCCTCCGCGGCTTCGACACGCCACGGCTTGGGCGCGACGCCGCCGAGCGCGACACGCCCGCTGCCGTCGGGCTGAATGATCGCGCCGACCGAGACCAGTGCGAACGCATACGACGCGCGATCACGCACCTTGCGATAGATCTGCGTGCCGCCGACGGGTTTCGGCAAGGTCACCGCAGTGATCAGTTCGCCGGCGGCCAGCACGGTCTCGATCTGCGGTGTGTTGCCGGGCAATCGGTGGAAATCGGCGATCGGAATGCTGCGCGGCGTTCCGTCCGGCCGGATCGTCTGCACGACCGCGTCGAGCGCGCGCAATGCCACGGCCATGTCGCTCGGATGCGTGGCGATGCAGGCTTCGCTGGTGCCGACGATGGCATGCTGGCGACTGAAGCCGCCGATCGCCGCGCAGCCACTACCGGGCAGGCGCTTATTACACGGCTGGTTGGTGTCGTAGAAATACGGACAGCGCGTGCGTTGCAGCAGATTGCCTGCCGTCGTCGCGCGGTTGCGCAGCTGGCCCGAGGCGCCGGCGAGCAGTGCGCGCGACAAAAGGCCATAGTCGCGTCGTATACGCGCGTCGGCGGCGAGATCGGTGTTGCGCACGAGTGCGCCGATCTTCAGCCCGCCGTCGTCGGTCGCCTCGATCGTGTCGAGCGCGAGACCGTTGACGTCGATCAGATGCGCGGGCGTCTCGATCTCGAGCTTCATGAGGTCCAGCAGGTTGGTCCCACCGGCAATGAAGCGTGCGCCCGGGACGCGCTGCGCCGCGGCTGCGGCGTCGGCCGGCGACTGCGCGCGTTCGTAGGTGAAGGCTTTCATGCGCGACTCCCGTCGACGTCGAGTATCGCCTTGACGATGTTCGAATACGCGCCGCAGCGGCAGATATTGCCGCTCATTCGCTCGCGCAACTCGGCCTCGCTGACCTGTGGCCGCGCGCCCAGGTCCGCGCTGACATGGCTCGGAATGCCTGCCTTGATCTCATCGAGTACCGCAACGGCGGAGCAGACCTGCCCCGGCGTGCAGTAGCCGCATTGATAGCCGTCGTGCCTGACGAAGGCGGCCTGCATCGGATGCAGGTTCTGCGGCGTGCCGAGCCCTTCGATCGTCGTGATCGTGTCACCTTCGTGCATAACCGCGAGCGAGAGGCAGGAATTGATGCGCCGTCCGCCGGCGATCACGGTGCACGCGCCGCATTGGCCGTGGTCGCAGCCTTTCTTGGTGCCGGTCAGCTGCAGGTTCTCGCGCAATGCGTCGAGCAGCGTGGTGCGCGTGTCGAGTTCGAGATCGCGCCGCGTGCCGTTGATCGTGAACGAGACCTTGGCCATTACCGGCTTCTTCGGTGCGTCGCCGGCCGGGGATTTCGACGCGACGCCCGGAGCAACTGCAACGGCCGCGCAGGTAGCACCTGCCTTGAGGACCTCGCGTCGGGTAAAGGTGAATGTCCCGTCATGCTCTTGCATGTCTCGCTCCTGCTCGCGTGCAGCGGCATTGGCCATTGCCTGCAATTGAAGATCCGTCGGGCCGGACCGCGTGTATTCGACCGGGCTGAGCAACGGCGCGACGCCGGCCACGGTGCGGGACACAGGCTAGGCCGCTGCCTGCGAAAATTTCGCGAACTTCAGCGGCTGTGGTTCGACCAGCTTGTGCAGCGAGGTGAGGGGAAACGACCGACCGAATCGCCGCAGATTGCTGATGCAAGCGCGGCTCGCTGCGCGGGAAATCGTTTGTGCACAGGATCATCCGGTGCGCGTCAAGCAACTGCCATTAGAACCCGACCCCGTTATTCCGCGGCGACTGGGGGCTCGTGTCAGACCGTCAGATTCCGCCTGTGCGGTCGCCACTGTCGAAAGTCAGGGATGGTTGGTGCCGTCTGGCAGTACCGGAACATTAGCAATTTTTGCACCATCGTCCACAACGCGAGCAATGCGTGGATGGATGGAACCGAAGCGCTCCGCGCGGGGCGGACCATCCGCGGCACCGGTGCCACGTTCCCGCCGGACCACCTCTACGCTGTTCGTCATCCCGTGATTCGAATGGATCGCGAACCACCAACAACCTTGAGGTAGAACATGAATGTCGAGAGCAGCTCCATCCCGTCCCCGAACACGAGCGTAGACGAGAAGATTGCGTTCATCCAGAAGCTCGCGCGGCTCGATCAGACCAGCGTCGCCCGCACAGCGGCGGACTTTCCCGAATCGCTGTTCGAGGAATCGCCGGTCGGACGCGGCTACAACATCTTCGGGGCGTTCGCCGACAATGCGTCCGTGCAAGGGGCCGTGTTGGACTTCGCAAAGATGAAGAGCGACGGGCTCATCACCGCGACGCCCATCAATGACAGCGACACGCTCATCGTGGCCGGAACGACGCTGCAGCAGGTCAGCGAGAGCATGAGCGCCAGCGTTTCGGCCAGCGGCAGCGTCGGCTTCGGGACGGCGTCCTTCGCCGGAAGCATGTCGTCGAGCTTCTCGAAAGAGACGATGTTCCGGCACGAGTACCACTACGCAAACCTCTACCAGCTCCACCGGGTGGCGCGGGTGAAGCTCCTGGCGGACATGGTGCGGCTACGCGATAGGTACATGACGCCGTTGGCCGTGGACGTCATCAATTCGCCGAGCGTCGCCGCCGAGCAGGTCATCGACTTCTTCGGCACGCACGTACTCGCCGACGCGGTGTACGGAGCGCGCTTTGAGTACAGCTCGGCTACCAACACCTGGGCTTACGCGGCCAAGACCAGCGCCGCAGTCGCGGTCGAAGTGTCGTTCCAGTCGCTTACAGGAAGCGGAAGCGGCGCGTCGGACTTCTCGTCGACGGAGGAACGACAGGAGTACGACTCCAACTCGGTGACCCGGGTGCGGGCAGCCGGTGGCGACTCCGAGCTGGCCGGCGGCCTGGATGATCTCGATGCGTGGCGTGCCTCCATCGACGACAATGACCCCGTCTTCGTTCAGTTCGCCGGTAGCCAGCCGCTCCTTCCCATCTGGGAGTTCGCCCAGAGCGAGGCGCGTCGCCGTGAGCTTCAGGTCGCAGTCGAAGACATTGCCAGCCGCATCGGTGCGGTGGTCAACGGTGATCGCGACCTCGTCATCACCGCGCAGATCAAGTGCCTCGATGCCGCCGACGAAGGCGGCGACAACATCGAGCTGTTCGGGGTGATCGACGCTGCGATCCTCGATGCGCGCGGGACCGTCGTCTGGGCGGCGAACCTGTTGTCGATACCGTCGTCGGGCGGCTACGTCGTGCTGAAGCGTAACGAGGTTTACCACTGCGGCGCGAAGAGGGCGCTGATCGAAGGCTCGTCGGATCCGACCGGATATACCCTGCGACTGCGGACCGAGCTGACCGAGCGTGACACCGGGAGTTCGGCCGACGACTACTTCGGTTTGCAGGTCGTCGAAACGAAATTCGTCGAAGGCCGCCTGCTGGGAGATCATGTGGTTCTATCGGGAGGCAACAAGGTGGGACTCACGTTCAACGTCTCCTTGGCCGACTGAGCTCGCGTCGCGTCGCGCATCGTGCCCGCCCGGAAGCGGGTCTTCGCTGCTTGGCCGCGTGGATCATCACTCGAAAGTCCGCCGTCCTCAGCGATCGACGAGTTGCTGCAGGTGTTCCGGATAGCGTGCGCCCTGCACCGTGATCGCCGCGGCGGCGGCGGTGATGTCGCGCAGGTCTTCGCTGCTGAGCTGCAGCGCGGCGGCGCCGAGGTTTTCGTCGAGCCGATGCAGCTTCGTCGTGCCGGGAATTGGCACGATCCAGGGCTTCTGTGCGAGCAGCCACGCGATCGCGATCTGGGCGCGGGTCGCGTGCCGTTGCGCGGCGATCTCGCCGAGCACGTCGACCAGTACCTGGTTGGCCTTGCGCGCTTCGGGCGAGAAACGCGGAACGCTGGCGCGGAAATCGGTGCTGTCGAAGGTCGTGAGTTCGTCGATGGCGCCGGTGAGGAAGCCGCGGCCGAGCGGGCTGAACGGGACGAAGCCGATGCCGAGCTCCTCCAGTGTCGGCAGCACGGTTTCCTCGGGCTCGCGCCACCACAAGGAGTATTCGCTCTGCAGCGCGGCCACCGGCTGTTCGGCGTGGGCGCGGCGAATCGTCTGCTCGCTGGCTTCCGACAGTCCGAAGTGCTTCACCTTGCCTTCGGCGATCAGGTCTTTCACGGTGCCTGCGACATCTTCGATCGGTACGTTCGGATCGACGCGGTGCTGGTAGAACAGATCGATGACGTCGGTCCTCAGCCGTCGCAGCGAGGCTTCCGCGACCTGCCGGATGTGTCTGGGCCGGCTGTTCAGGCCACGCTGCAGCCCGGTGCCGGGTTCGAGGTCGAAACCGAATTTTGTTGCAATGGTCACATTGCTGCGAAGGCCGGCGAACGCCTCGCCGAGTAGGTCCTCGTTCGTGAACGGACCGTAGACTTCGGCCGTATCGAAGAACGTCACGCCGCGCTCGACCGCGCCGCGCAGCAGAGCGATGGCCTGCTGCCGATCGGTGGCCGGGCCGTAGGCGAAGCTCAGGCCCATGCAGCCCAGGCCGATCGCCGAAACCTCGAGGCCGCCGTTGCCGAGCGTGCGTGTCTTCATGGGTGTCTCCTGCGGGGCCGTAGTCTGCCATTCCCGCGGCCATGACCGGCGACACGTCGGAGTTTGCCGGCGCAGCGAGCGCTGCGGCAAGTTGACGCTGCGGCAAGCTGACGCTGCGGCAGGTTGACGCTACATCCGGCATCGCTGCTCGTATCGCCTGCGAAGCCCTCATGCCGCCGAAGCCATTGATCCTGATAAATTCGCCGCGCGCGCGTTGCGGCCAAGCTGCACGCATGAAACCTGCCTGTACGCGCGCCGGGCCCGCTGCCGTGCCGCTGACACATCTTCCCTGCCGTCACGAGCATTCAGCCGCGCGCTACACTGCGCCGCGGCCATGGTGCCTTGTAGCCATTGCATCCACATCACGCGCCAGCGCCGCCGCTACCCGCTCACCTGCCGACACGCCGGCGCGTTTGCGCGTGAACCGCCGCGAAGAGGATTGCCGATGATCTCCGATACCGTAGTCGAGCTGTCCCGCCTGCAATTCGCGGCGACCGCGCTGTATCACTTCCTGTTCGTGCCGCTGACCCTCGGGCTTTCTTTCCTGCTGGCGATCATGGAGTCGGTCTATGTCATGACCGGCAACGAGGTCTACAAGCAGATGACGAAGTTCTGGGGCAAGCTGTTCGGCATCAACTTCGCGCTGGGCGTCGCCACCGGCATCACGATGGAATTCCAGTTCGGCACGAACTGGTCGTACTACTCGCAATACGTCGGCGACATCTTCGGTACGCCGCTCGCGATCGAAGGACTGATGGCGTTCTTCCTCGAGTCGACCTTCGTCGGCCTGTTCTTCTTCGGCTGGGAACGGCTGAGCAAGGTGCAGCATCTGGGCGTGACCTGGCTCGTCGCGCTGGGCTCGAATTTCTCGGCCCTGTGGATCCTCGTGGCCAACGGCTGGATGCAGTATCCGGTCGGCGCCGAGTTCAATCCCGATACGCTGCGCATGGAGCTGACCAGCTTCGCGGAGGTGTTCTTCAGCCCGGTCGCGCAGGTCAAGTTCGTGCACACGGTGTCGGCGGGTTACGTGACCGGTTCGTGCTTCGTGCTCGGCATCAGTGCCTGGTATCTGCTCAAGCGCCGGCATGTCGCGTTCGCCCAGCGATCGTTCGCGATCGCCGCAGCGTTCGGCCTGGCCTCTACGCTGTCGGTCATCACGCTCGGCGACGAGAGCGGTTACGAGCTGGGCCATGTGCAGAAGGTGAAGCTCGCGGCGATCGAGGCGATGTGGGAAACCCATCCGGCGCCGGCGCCGTTCACCGTCGTCGGGTTCATCGACCAGGAGAACATGACGACCAATCACGCGATCGAGATCCCGTGGCTCATGGGCCTGATCGCGACGCGCTCGCTGACCGAGCCGGTGACCGGGCTCAAGGATCTCGTCGCCGAGCACGAGATACGCATCCGCAGCGGCATGCAGGCCTATGCGGCCCTGCAGCAGGTACGCGCGAATCCGGCTGATACGCAGGCGCGCGCCGCGCTGCTGGAGCGGCAGCCCGATCTGGGCTACGGCCTGCTCGTGAAGCGCTATGCGCCCAATGTGGTCGACGCGACCGACGCGCAGATCGCGCGCGCCGCGCGGGACGCGATACCGCCGGTGGCGCCACTGTTCTGGGCCTTCCGCATCATGGTGGCCTGCGGCGTGTTCATGCTCGTGGTGTTCGTGGTCGCCCTCGTGTCGGCGTCACGTCGCGCGATCATGCGCCAGCGCTGGGTGCTCAAGCTTGCGGTGGTGATGATGCCGATGCCGTGGATCGCCTCGGAAATGGGCTGGATCGTGGCCGAACTCGGCCGCCAGCCCTGGACCGTCGCGGAAGTGCTGCCGACCTGGATGAGCGTGTCGTCGCTGACGGTCGGCGATCTCGTCTTCAGCCTCGTCGGATTCGTGCTGTTGTACACGGCGCTGCTCGTGGTCGAGATGTACCTGATGATCAAGTTCGCCCGCAAGGGGCCAACCGAGCCCGACGACGCGCCGGGGCACGCTGCTGCACCCGACGCCCCGGTGCCGGGTCATTCGGTAGTCATCGGTGCCGACGCACCGGCTGAACCGTCCAAGGCCTGAGGAGCACGCCATGTCCGACGCACTGACTTTCCTCATGAGCTACGAGACGCTGCGCGTGGTCTGGTGGCTGTTCCTCGGCGTGCTACTGATCGGCTTCGCGATCATGGACGGCTTCGATCTCGGCGTCGGCGTGCTGCTGCCGATCGTGGCGCGGACCGACGACGAGCGCCGCGTGCTGATCAACACGATAGGACCCACCTGGGAGGGCAACCAGGTGTGGTTCATCCTCGGCGGCGGCGCGATCTTCGCCGCGTTCCCGCTGATCTACGCCGCGGCATTCTCGGGCTTCTTCGTCGCGCTGATCCTCGTGCTGTTCGCGCTGATCCTGCGTCCGGTCGGCTTCGACTACCGCAGCAAGCTCGCCGATCCGCGCTGGCGCTCGCTGTGGGACGTCTGCCTGTTCATCGGCGGCTTCGTGCCGGCGCTGGTGTTCGGCGTCGCGTTCGGCAATCTGCTGCTCGGCGTGCCGTTCCGCTATGACGAAGCGTTGCGCGTGTACTACGACGGCAACTTCTTCGGCCTGCTCAATCCGTTCGCGCTGCTCGTCGGCGTGGTCAGTCTTTCGCTGCTCGTCATGCACGGCGCGGTATTCCTGCAGCTCAAGACCGTCGGAGAACTGCGCGCACGCGCGCGGCGCTGGCATCGCATCGCCGCGCTGGTCTTCGTCGCGAGCTTCGCCGGCGCGGGCCTGTGGATCGCATTCGGCGTCGACGGCTATCGCCTCGCCTCGTTCGCCGGCACGCAGGCGGGCTCGAATCCACTGGCCAAGACCGTGGTCGTCGAGGCCGGCGCTTGGTTCACGAATTTCCGTGCACAGCCGGTGCTGTGGCTGATCCCGCTGCTCGGCTTCGCCGGTGCCGGTGCAGCGTGGTGGCTGGCACCGCGGCGCGCGGGCTGGGCTTTCGTCGCGAGCGGTCTCGCCGTCGCCGCGACGATACTCACGGCCGGCGTGGCGATGTTTCCGTTCATGATGCCGTCGAACCTGATGCCCTCGCACAGCCTCACGGTCTGGGATTCGACCTCGAGCCTGCTGACCTTGCGCTGGATGTTCTGGATGACCGTGCTGTTCCTGCCGCTGATCATCCTTTACACGAGCTGGGTCTTCCGCGTGATGCGCGGGCCGGTCACGCTGGAGCAGGTCCGTGGTTCGGACGCGCATTACTGAGGAGCTGCGACGATGTGGTATTTCGCCTGGATACTCGGCGTGCTGATGGCCTGCTTCGCCGCGATCATCAATGCGATGTGGCTGGAGTTCAAAGGCTATCCCGCCGACGAGGAACTGAAACCCTGAGCCGCGACCGCCGCGCGCGATGAGTGCGGTAGAGCACGAGCGCGCAGGGCAGGACTGGCTCGCTGCGCGACTGCGGCCGGTGCGCGGCTGGACCTGGGCCGGCGTCGGCTGCGGCGTCGGGGCGACGCTCGCGTTCGTGGTGTTCGCTGCGGCGCTCGCGACACTCGTCGATCGCTGGATCACTCCTGCTGGACCGTCCGACGCTGAGGCCGGCAGCCTGCCGCTGCTGCTGATGCTGGCCGCGCTGCTGACGCGCGGCGCGCTGCTGGCGGTGCGTGATGCCTGCGGCGCGCGAGCCGGCGTGATCGTGCGCGCGAACGCCCGCGCCAGCGTGCTCGCGGCGCTGGAGCGTCTCGGGCCGCTGCGTCGCCGCGTCGCGGACGACGGCGCACTCGCCGCACTGGCGGTGGAGCAGGTCGACGCACTCGACGGGTACGTCGCGCGTTACGTGCCGCAGCGCTATGTCGCCGTGCTCGTACCGCTCGCACTGTGGTTCTGCGTGCTGCCGCGCAGCTGGCTTGCCGCGATGCTGCTGCTGTGCACCGCACCGCTGATACCGGTGTTCATGACCCTCGTCGGCCGCGGCGCGGCGCGCGCGAGCCGCTTGCAGGCGGCCGCGCTGGCGCGGCTCGGCGCGCAGTTCCTCGATCTGTTGCGCGGCCTGCCGACGCTGCGTCTGCTCGGCAGTGCCGACGCGGGCGCAGCGCGTCTGGCGGCCAGTGCCGGCGAATACCGCGAGCGCGCGCTCGCCGTGTTCCGGCTCGCTTTCCTGTCGTCGGCGGTGCTGGAGCTGTTCGCCTCGATCGGCATCGCGCTGGTCGCGCTGTATCTCGGGCTGGCCTTGCTCGGCCGTTTCGACCTGGGTCACTACGGTCATGCGATGCGCCTGCACGACGCGCTGTTCGTGCTGCTGCTCGCGCCGGAGTTCTATGCGCCGCTGCGCCAGCTCGGCAGCGACTATCACGCGCGCGCCGATGCGCTGGCCGCGGCCGCGGCGATCGATGCGCTGTGCGTCGCAGCGCCTGCCGGCGAGGCGACAGGCACGATCCTGCCGGCGCACACGCCGCCGGCCATCGAGTTCGACGCCGTGTCCCTGCGCTATCCCGACGGTCGCGTCGCGCTGCACCAGGTGAGCTTCCGCATCGGCGCGGGCGAACGTGTCGCGCTGCGCGGTGCGAGCGGTTCGGGCAAGAGTTCGCTGCTCGCGCTGCTCGCCGGGTTCGTCGTGCCCAGCGAGGGCACGATACGCATCGACGGCATCGATCTGGCGCAGCTCGACCGCGCGGCGTGGTGGCGCGGGCTGGCCTGGCTGGAACAGCGGCCGGAATGGTTTCGCCAGACTATCCGCGACAACGTGCTGCTCGGGCTCGACCGCGCCGACGATGCACGGTTGTGGTCCGCGCTGCAGCGTGCCGGACTCGCCGATGACGTGGCCGCGCTGCCACGCGGTGTCGACAGCGTGCCCGGCGAGGCGGACGGATCGCTGTCGGGCGGCCAGCTGCAACGCCTGGCGCTGTCGCGCGCGCTTGCCCGCGATGCGCCGCTGTGGCTGCTCGACGAACCGCTGGCGCACCTGGATCCGACCACTGCGGCGCGCCTGCGCGACAGCCTGATCGAGACCAGCCAGGGCCGCACGCTGCTGCTGGCGACGCACAGTGAAGCGGATACGCCCTGGGTCGACCGCGTGCTCGTGCTCGAGCACGGGCGCTTGCTCGATGGGCCGGCGTCGCCGCATGAGGACGTCGCCGTATGAGCGCCGCAGCGACGTCTCTGCGGCTTGGGCAACTGCTGCTGCGCTACAAGGGCCGCTTCGCACTCGCGTTGTTGCTCGGCGCGCTGGCGTTGCTCGCCGGACTCGGACTGCTCGCGTTCGCCGGTCATTTCATCACCGCCGCGGCGATCGCCGGTACGGGCGCGGCGAGCGCCGCGGCCTTCGACATCTTCCGTCCCGGGGCCACGATCCGCCTGTTCGCGCTCGTGCGCACGGCCGGCCGCTACGGCGAGCGGATCGTGGCGCACGACGCCGTGCTGCGGCTCATGGCCGGACTGCGCAGTCGTGTCTACGCGCAGCTCGTCGTGCTGACCCCGGAACCGCTCGCGCGCTGGAGCGAAGGCGAGGTGCTGCAGCGTCTCGTCGGCGACGTGGATGCGCTCAACGAAGCGCCGCTGCGTGCGGGCCTGCCGCTGATCGGCAGCGCGATCGTCGTGGCCGTCGCGATCACGATCGTCGCCTGCGCCGACGCGCGACTGATGCTGCCGGCGGTGATCGGCCTGTTCGCCGCCGCGGTTGCGGTGCCGCTGCTGACCGCGCGGCACGCCCTGCGCGACGGCCGTGCACTTGCGCAGCGAGCGGGCCTGCGGCGCGAAGCGCTCGTCGATTCGCTGCGCGGCCTGACCACGCTCGCGCTCTGCGGCGCCTGGCCAGCGTGGCGCGAAACCTGGCTGCGCGATGACCGTGCATTGCTCGCCGCACAGTTGCACCAGCGCCTTCGCGAGAGCGCAGGACAGGCGACCGTCGTGCTACTGGTCGGCGGCACGGCCTGGACGATGCTGCTGCAACGCCAGGCGATGTCCGTCATCGATCCGGCGCAGGTGCCGTGGCTCGCCGCCGCCGTGCTCGGCGTGCTCGCGACGCTCGAGGCGCTAGCCCCGGCTACCGGCGCGTGGCTGGCCTGGGGCCGCGCGCGCGCAGCGGCGCGGCGACTCGATGACGTGCTCGCGACACCGGCACTGCTCACGTTTCCCGCCGCTGCCGAACGGCCTCGGGCGCGCGGCGCCGTGCGCGTGCACGACGCGAGCTACCGTTATCCAGGCCGCGAGGCCGGAGTCGACGGCGTGAGCTTCGAACTGCAGCCCGGTGCGCGCCTGTGCGTGCGCGGCGCGTCCGGCGCCGGCAAGAGCACACTCGCCGCGCTGCTCGCCCGCAGCATGGATCCGGTTCGTGGCGAGATCCAGCTCGACGGTTGCGATCTGCGCCGCTACGACGAAGCCAGCCTGCGTGCGCGCGTCGCGCTGCTGCCGCAGCGTCCGCACTTGTTCGCTTCGAGTGTTGCCGACAACCTGCGCGTGGCCGATGCGCAGGCCGACGACGCGCGGCTGCGTGCGGTGCTGCAGGCCGTCGCGCTCGATGCCTGGCTGGCGCAACTGCCGCAGGGACTCGATACGCCGCTCGGCGAATACGGTGTCGGTCTCTCGGGCGGCGAGGCGCGCCGGCTGGCGATTGCGCGCACCCTGCTGCGGCCGGCCGTGCTGTTCGTCCTCGACGAACCGTTCGAGGGACTGGATGCCGCGCTGCGCGTGCGCGTCGCCGACGGCATCGATCGCTGGGTGGGCGCGGCCAGCCTGGTCGTGATCTCGCATCATGAGGTTGTTTGTGGCGATGCGATGGAAACGCTCGTGCTGGACTGATTTCAGGTCTTGCGCGCGCGTGCGCGCGCCGTCGTCGCCTGCGGCGCGTCGATCTCGATCCAGGCAGGCGCGTGATCGCTGGCGTGCGCTTGCTCGCGCACCCAGCGGTCGACACCGCCGCCGCGCAGTTTCACCGCGGCATTGAGCAGCAGATGGTCGATGCGTAGGCCCGCATCGCGCTGCCAGTGCTGGCGGAAATAATCCCAGAAGGTGTAGAGGCGCTGTTCCGGATACAGCGCGCGTAGCGCATCGGTCCAGCCCTGTCGTAGCAGCTGCGCGTACAGCGCACGGCTTTCCGGTTGCAGCAGCGCGTCGCGGCGCCAGGAATCCGGCTTGTAGATGTCGAAATCCGTTGGCACGACGTTGTAGTCGCCGGCCAGTACCACCGGATGCGGCGCGTCGACGAGACTCGCGGCATGCGCGTCGAGGCGCTTCATCCATGCGAGCTTGCCGTCGAACTTCGGGCCGGGCTGGGGGTTGCCGTTGGGTGCGTAAAGGCAGCCGACGATCACACCCTTGACCGCGGCCTCGAGATAGCGGCTATCGCGGTCGCTGCGCGAGCCCGGGAGCCTGCGCCGGATTTCTAGCGGTTCGGAGCCTTTGGACAGGATGGCCACGCCATTCCACGCGGACTGCCCAGCCCACAGCGACCAATAGCCGGCGTGTTCGAGCGCCGCTTGCGGGAACGCCGCATCGACGGCCTTGAGTTCCTGCAGGCAGACGATGTCCGGGGCTTCGCGCGCGAGCCACTCCAGCAGGTTGCTCTGGCGCGCGCGAATGCCGTTGACGTTGTAGGTCGCGATGCGCAGCGTCTTGCGTCGCGCGGCCATGGCGCAGTCCTTGCGGCGCCTTGCGGCGTTGCGTGCAGTGTTGCATGCCGGCGTGGCGGCGGCGTCAAGGTCTCCCGGCGTGGTTCTGTTCGCTTATGCGTTCAGCGCCGCGTTCCTATAGTGCCCGCAGGTCACTGCAGGAGAGCTGCGCATGAATACGGCAAATGGGCGCACCGTCTATCACCTCGTGCATCGCAATGCCGACAGCCGCTGGCACCTCGCGGTCGAGAACGGCAAGGACGTGTCGGACTGGACGACGAAGCACGAGGCCGAACAGGAAGGCGAGCGACTCGGTAACGCGCATCAGCAGCGCGGTGAACTCGCGCAGCTCATCGTGCATCGTCAGGACGGCTCGATCGAGCGCGAATACACCTACGGCAAGGATCCGCGCCGCACGCCGGGCTGATCGCCCGAGGGCCATCGCAGCGAATCGCCGACGCCGCGGCAACCGGGCGTCGGCGCGTCTTCGCCGTTTCATTACGCCGGGTCTGCTGGGATGTGCGTCTGATTCGACGCGGAGCACTCCCATGCCACAACTCATGATCGACGAGCTGCCTGCCTGGCAGGGCGGCAAGGTCGTCGTTGTCGACGACAACGGTGCATCGGCGCACATGCTCGCCGATTTCCTGCGCATGATCGGCCACGGTGCGGAGGTCGTTACGGCCGATACCGTCGAAGGCCTCGCTGACGGCATTCTCTCGGCCCAGCCGGACGTGGTTTTCCTCGACATCATGCTCGGCCGCCTCGACGGCCATGACGTCGCGCTGGCGTTGCGCCAACGCGGCTGTAACGCGTATCTCGTCGCGGTCACCGGCTGGGGCGAGCCCGATGATGCGCGTTACTCGCTGGAAACCGGCTTCGACGAGCACTGGACCAAGCCGCTGGATACCAGCCGCGTCGAGGTGTTCATGCGCGTGCGGCCGGAGCGGATCGCCGCCGCGGCCTGAGCGGGATTTGAGACAGCGTAAACGACAACGGCGCAACCGAAGGGTTGCGCCGTTGTCGTTTACGTAGAACGCATTGTGTATAAAAAGGCAACTTGCGGCGACTGCCGCAAGTTGCCTCGGTTGCCTCAGGCCAGCCGCCGGCGCTGCTGCACGATCAGCACGAGGCCGGCGAGCAGCAGCAGGATGGCCGGCAGCGACAGCGCCGGTATCGACGTGCTGCCGAGCTGGATGACCGTGCCCTCGTTGTCGCTGCCCGGATTGCCGTTCGGTGCCGGATTGGTGCCGTTCTGCGACAGGTCGCTGACGGGGGCGGTGCCGACCAGACCGGTGCCCAGCACCTGGTTGGTATAGCGCCGGCCCGGTTCGAACTGCAGGTTCACGGTGAGGCGGATCGTGGCCGTCGCGCCGGCCGCGAGCGTGTCGCCGCCGCTGAGCAGGTTCGTTGCGCCGCGGCCGTCGTAGGCCGGGTTCACGCTCAGGGTCGGCGAGGTCAGGCCGGTGACGCTCCAGTTCGCGCCGCTGCCGAAGGTCGCGACGAGATTCTCGACCACCTGCAGGCTGGTGATGGCCTGGGTCGAGTAGTTGCGCACGAGCACGATGTAGGCGATGTCGGCATTGGGTGCCGCGCCGCCGCCGCCGTAGCCGCCGCCACCGGTGCTGCCGAGTATCTGCGCCGCCTTGGCGACGCCGAGTACCGCGCTGCCGCTGCCGACCGGAATGGCCGCGGGATCCGCGTCGTCCTCGTCGCCGTTCGGATCGATGCCGCCGGGTGTGTCGCTGCCGTTGCCGCCGGTCGCATCGTCGGACGGCGTGTTCGGTGCGCCGCCGCCGTCGTTGCCGGGATTGCCGTCGGGCGTCGAATCGATATCGGTCGGCGGCGTGTTCGACGGATCGCCGTCGTCGTCGGCGCTGCCGATCTCGGCACGATTGACCAGTGGCGACACACTCGTGTCCGTCACCCGCAGCAGGATCGTCGTGACCAGGCTGGCGCCGGGCGCGAGCGGGCCGGCCAGCGTGCGCGTGGCCAGCGTTGGCGATACCGCCGTCCAGTTCGTCTCGAGCGGGCTCAGGACCAGGCCGGCCGGGATGTAGTCGTTGACGAGGATCGTCGTCGCCGCGATCGCTCCCTGGTTGAACACGGTGATGTCGAAGCGCACGTCCTGGCCGACGATGAACGGACCGGTCTGGCCGGTGCTGAGCTGCTTGATCAGCGCGAGATCGAAGTTGCCGAGCAGGCCGAAGTCGACGCTGAGGTTGCCGTTGTTGCCGTCGCCGTCGTTGGTCGGCTCGCCGCCCACGGTCAGCGTGACCGGACCCGAGCGGATCGTGACACCGGCCGCCGTGCCGTTGTCATCGTTGTCGATGTCGTTGTCCGGATCGGCTGCGGGTTCACAGGTTCCGCTTGCCGCATACGGCAGGCCCGTGCAGGTGCTGCCCAGGTAACCGGCCGGTGGCACGATCTCGACGAGGTAGGTGTCCGGATTGAGATTCTGGAACAGGTAGTTGCCGCCGGCGTTGGTGCTCGTCGTCGCGACCGCGGCGCCATCGGGCACGCCGTTGTTGTCGCTGTCGGCGTAGAGCGCGACCGCGATGCCGGCGAGTCCGGGTTCGCCCGCATCGACCGTGCCGTCGTTGTCGCGATCGTTCCAGACCAGGTTGCCGAGGCTCAGGATGCCGTCGCCGATGTTGACCGGATAGTCCTCGACTTCACCGTCGGGCGCGCCGCCATTGGGCGAGCATGCGTCGGTGCGGATGCGGAAGCGCGCGTAGCTCGTCGTCGCCGCCGTGTTCGGCACGGCGCCGAAGGTCAGCTGCACGGCGAAGTTCGTGACACCGCTGGGCAGTGCCGTGGTCGAGGTCTCGCCCGCGTCGGCGAAGTCTCCGTCGGCGTTGGTGTCGATGTAGCCGCAGACCTGCGCGGTCGTGCCGGTGTTGTTGGTCGCGGTCAGGTTCACGACCGGCGTGACGCCGCGCTGCAGCGACAGGTCAGCGGGATTGACGCCATCCTCGTCGTCGGGCGTGCCGTTCGCATCGTCGCCGTTCGCGCCAGCGCCGGGCTGGCTGTCGGCTTCGGCATCGACGCCGGCACCGAAGTACAGCGTCGGCACGATGACGTGGCGTGCGCCGCCGTCGGCGAGTAGCGTCGCGTAGTTGCCCGGACCGCTGCCGGCACCGGTGTCGGGCAGGTCGCCCCAGTCGACGAGGGCGATGCCGACCGGATAGTCCTCGACCTCGCCGTCGGGCGCCGCACCGTTGGCGTTGCAGGCGCCGGTGGCCGTGCTCAGGCGGAAGCGCGCATAGGTGCTGCGCGCCGCGTTTGCGGGCACGGTGCCGAAGTTCAGCGTGAACTGCGCGGTGCTGCCGGCCGGTATGCTGACCGCGGGTGCGGTTTCGCCCGCATCGGCGAAGTCGCCGTCGCCGTTGAAATCGACGAAGCCGCAGAGCTGCGCCGCGACCGGCGGCTGCACGGTATTGACCGTGTCGACGCGCACCTGCGCCGGCAGGCCCGCGGTCATCGTCAGGTCGGCGATCTGCACGCCGTCCTCGTCGTCCGGTGTGCCGGTGCTGTCGTCGCCGTTGGCGGCCACGTTGGGCTGGCCGTCGCTCTCGCTGTCGACGCCCAGGCCCATGTGCAGGTTCGGCACGATGGAATGGCTCGCGCCGCTGTCGGCGAACAGCGTCGAATAATTGCCGATACCCGTACCCGCGCCCGTGTCCGGCAGGTCGCCGAAGTCGAATTGCACGATGCCGACGGGGTAGTCCTCCACTTCGCCGCTCGCGATCGCGCCCGTCGGCGTGCACTGGCCGGGCGAGTTGTCGAGGCGGAAGCGCGCGTAGGTACTGGCTGGCGCGTTCAGTGGCACGTTGGGGAAGGTCAGCGTGAACGTCAGGTTGTTGCTGCCGATCGGCGGCAGTGCGAGTGCGCTTTCGCCCGCGTCGAGGAAATCGCCGTCGCCGTTGAAATCCACGTATCCACACAGTTTCGAACCGCTGAGGGTCGTATTGGTCACGCTGACGCGGATGCTGGCACTGGTGCCGCCGCGCAGCGTCAGGTCGGCGATGTTGACGCCGTCCTCGTCGTCGGGCGTCAGCGCCGTGTCGTCGCCGTTCGCCGCGGCATTGGGCTGGCCGTCGCCTTCGGCATCGACACCCGCGCCCATGAACAGGCCCGGTACGATGACATGGCTCGCGCCGTTGTCGGCTTCACGCGTGTTGTAGTCGCCGGTCGTCGTGCCGGCGGCCGCGTCGGGCAGGTCGCCGAAATCGAGCGACGCAATGGCGACCGGATAGTCTTCCACTTCGCCATTTGCGGCCGCACCGCTCGCGCTGCAGGCACCCGTGTCCGTGCTCAGGCGGAAGCGCGCGTAGGTGGTCGCGGATGCACCCGGCGGTACGGTGCCGAAGTTCAGCGCGAACGCGGCACCCGTGGCGCCGTTCGCCACGGCGACGCTGGTGCTTTCACCGGCATCGGCGAAATCGCCGTCGCCGTTGAAGTCGACGAAGCCGCAGAGCTGGGCCGCGCTGCCTGTAGTGTTCGTCGCGGTCGCAGTGACGATGGCTGCGGTACCGGTGCGCAGGCTCAGGTCGGCGAGTGTGATGCCGTCCTCGTCGTCCGGCGTACCGGCCGTGTCGTCGCCGTCGGCCGCCACGTTGGGCTGGCCGTCGACTTCCGCGTCGACGCCCGCGCCGAGGAACAGTCCGGGCACGATGCCGTGGCTCGCGCCGTTGTCGGCCGACAGCGTGGCGTAGTTGCCCGCGCCGGTGCCTGCACCCGTATCGGGCAGGTCGCCGAAATCGACTGCGCCGAAACCGAAGTCGATGGTGTGGTCATTGCTGCCTGCGCCGGCCAGCGTGAACGCGGCGCCGAGCGTGGCCGGATTACCCGGAATGGTCACCGCGACGCCGTTGGAGTCGCGCAGCAGGCCGGTGCCGGGGCCGGCGTTGGTGGCGATGGTCGGACGGCGGTTCGCGAGCGGCCCGCCGGCCGTGAAGTTCGCCGGCATCACGCCGATGGTGTAGCTCGACGCGTAGGGATTCGGCGCGACGATGAGGTTGTCGGTCGTGCTCGCGTCCGTGGCGCCCTGGTTGAAGACGAAGTAGTACTCGCCGTTCGTGTTCGTCGTCGCGGCGCCGAGCGCGGTGCCGGCGACGCTGTACAGCGTCAGCGCGACGTTCGCGATCGGCGGCTCGCCGGGGTCCATGACGCCATTGCGGTTGAGATCGTCCCAGACGTAGTTGCCGACCTCGACCGGGGCGGCGCGGCACAGGGCGTTGAGGTCGCCCAGGCCGTTGGCCTTGGAGAAGCCGGCCGCACCGGTCTGGAAGATCTCGTAGCCGCGCGTCGTGGCGACATTGTTCGGTGTTGCATTGTTATACCAGCGCAGTCCGCCGGTATTGAAGCGGAACGGATCCATCGACGTAATTGCGACCTGCGGGAAGCCCGGCACCTGGTTCAGTGCGCCCTGTGCGTTCTCGTCGTGGCGGCCGTTGTAGTCCGGCGGCGTGTCATTGATGAAGAACGGCGGCGTCGTGTCGGAATAGTGTTCGAGTCCGTAGAACTCGCCGCCGCGCGTGTTGCCGACGGAATTCGGGCCGCGCGCCTGGTTGGTCGCGGTGCCGGCCGCGCCGATCACGCCACCGCAGCTGCCGTTCTGTTCGAGATCCCAGCCGCCGCTGCCGTTGGCGCAGGCGCGCAGGATCTCGCCGCCGGTGATGCCGCGGATCGTGCCGACATTGCCCGTGCCGGTGTGGTCGCCGTGACGATCACGGAAGCCGAGCACGAGATCGGCGCCGTCGAACACCACATCGGAAAACATCGGCTCCGGATAGACCGAATTGTTCGTGGCTGCCGGCGTGCCCGCGACCGAACTCCAGGCGTGCCAGATCGCGTCGCCGGTGGGGTCGTTGATTGCGTCGGAATTGCCGGCTGCCAGTGACCGAGTAGGCGAAGCGCACGACCGAATCGACTGCGGCATACGGAACTGGCTTACGACATCCACGCGCAGGTGCATGGATGAGTCCGAAGCATGGGCGGACTTCCGTCGACCAGTTCCTGCAATGTTGTAAACAACGCCGCACTTGCCGCGGTTTTCCCGTTAACTAATGTGTCTGCCGCTGCGGAAGCTGGACGTTCGTGTCCCGCGTCAGCAGCGGTTCGAAAAAGTCGGCGAACAGCCGGTCGGTGTCGCGCGGACCCGGCGCGAGGCTGGCGAACGCCGGACCGGCGCGATCGGCTGCAACGCCGAGCCAGCTGTGCAGCGTGGCCGGCACAGGCGCGGCATCGGCGACCAGCGAGTAGCGCATCAGGCTGCCCCAGCGCAGGAACTGCGCCGTGCGCATGTGCCAGCGCAGGCTCGGCGCGGAATACTGCAGATCCCAGTCGTTGGCCGGATCGGTATCGCCATCGGCGACTGCGCTCGCGAGGATGCGCGTATCGGCCGGCAGCGCGAGACTGACCGCGGCGATTCCGCTGCTGTCGAGTAGACGCTCGTTGGGCGCAGTGCCGGTGAGCGTCGTCTCGGCGAAATCGAAGTTCATCAGCGCGTAGTCGTAGCGCCAGCGCCCACCGGGCAGGGCGTGGACGCGCGTGGCGAGGCGCAGGTGGCCGCGCGTGTCGGCCACGCTGTCGATTTGCTGCAACGCGCCGTTGGCTGCCGGGTCGGTCCAGGCGTCGAGCGCGGCGCCGCGCCGGAAGCCGCCGCCGCTGGCGCGCGGCAGGTTCCAGACGCCGGCCCACTGTGGTTCCACTTCGATAAAACCCATCGAGTTGTAAATGTTCATGTCGTCGCGGACCAGGTACCAGGCTTCGAACAGGTAGCGCGCACCGGCGTGCTGCGCCGGGTCGAGCTGCGATTCGCGCACGGTCAGGCGCTGGCTCCAGACGGTATTGCCGGACGCATCGCGCACGCCGTCGCAGCCGCCGAAATCGGGGTTGGGCGGCACGACCTCGTCGTCGTCGAGCGCGCCGCAGCGCGCCCAGAGCGTCTGCACCGGTACGATTTCGCTGCGCGGACCCAGCGCGACGTTGTTGTCGTTGTTGTTGCTGGCGTAGACGTCGCCGCAGCCGCGACCGAGGATCTGCGCATCGGCGCAGTCGCAGCCGGTATTGAGCGCGACGAAGGCGTGCTTGACGCCGGAGCGGCCGATCTGCGCGATGCCGCCGTCCGCGTCGAGCCGATAGAGATTCCAGATCAGCAACGGATGCTGGTCGTTGCCGTAGGGCGGACGCGGCACGGAGAACTTCGCATTCCACGGGATATCGGCGCTGCACGGATCCTGCGGCGTGCACGGCAGGCCGCCGTTGTCGTCGTCGGTGTTCGACAGCTCGGCACGCGGCGCGATGACGACGGCCGCGTCGTCGCCGCCGGGTCCGTCGCAGGTGCAGGCCGCACCGCTGCAGCCGGGTTCGCCGCAACGCATCATCTGCGCGCTGATGTCGTCGAGCTGCAGGTCGGCGACGTAGGCGCCGCCGTCGCTGCCGGGCCAATGCGGCAGCGCACAGCTCGACGGTGCGGGCGCAGACACGGGCGCGACGGCGAAACGGCCCTGCGCGTCGGCGATGGTCAGGCCGGCCCAGGCCGCATTGCCGAGCCGCAGCGCGGCGGCTTCGCCCAGACGCAGATCCGCCGCCAGCAACTGCACCTGGCGGCCGTCGGTCGAGGGCACGGCCATCAGCGCGTCGGCGTACAGATACGCGCTGCCGTCGGCGGCAATGAAATCCAGCCCGGTGGTTCCGTGGCGCGTGCGCAGCCTGAAGGAACGGTAGTCGAGGACGATGCGTCCCGCGGGATCGACGAGCACGAATCCGGCGCTGCCGGTCTGCGAAAGCTCACCCGCGTGCCAGGCCTGCAGCGAAGCGCCGCGCCACTGCGCCGACACGCTGCCGCGAGACTCCAGTGCGATCGGTATCAGATCAATCGACGGCGGACCGGTCAAAGTCCGGTTCGCCGTATCGTCGTCGATACGTGCTGCCTGCACTCGAAGGCCGAGCTGCGCCAGCACTTCATGATTGAAGCGCAGATCGAGCGCGTTCGCAGCGGTCTGCGCGCCAGTCGACGGCGCCTGCCACAGCACTGCGGCAGGCGCGTCGGCCGATGCCCAGAACAGGAACAGTGCGAACAATGCCGCGGGCATCGACCCCATCCGGCGGCCTTTCGCGAGGCAAGCGAAGAGGCACGCAGGATCGGGTTCCGGTTGAACGACCACAACGGCTCCCCTGGCGCCGCCGGACTCCGGCGGCTATGCCCTGCGTACGGATTGATATCGGCCGGAGTATAGCCAGCACGAGTCAGCCAAATGCCTTGATCGCAGCGGGGTGGACAAATTTTCACGACCCGGGAAGACGATGCCCCGCACTACGGCGGGGCATCGGGAAACCGCATGGCTGGAGCAGCGCAGACATCCGGCGCGAACTCCAATCTCCGCTACTTTTGCTGGTTGTTGACGCAGGACGAGTATTCGTAGCTCGCAATCTTGCCGTCGCGGTCGGTGTCGCAATCCGCGACGACGGTGCGGGCCTGGCTGTTGCTGGTCAGCTCTTCCGCCGAAATATAGCCGTCGCGATTGCGGTCGAGCACGCTCAGACTTTCCGTTCGGGTCGGCACGTTGTTCGGCGTTCCGGTGACCGCGGAAGAAGGTAGCGGTGCTGTTGGCGCAGCCACATTGGGCGCGTTCGTGGTCGCGGCCGGGCTGTTCGGATTCAACGGATTGTTCGGGTTGGCCGGGTTGTTCGGATTCAACGGGCTGTTCGGGTTGGCCGGGTT